>DATIWK010000104.1:0-9052 GCA_035519395.1 Anaeromyxobacteraceae bacterium
TTCAACCTGCCGCTCCTCGGCGACCTCTTCGAGCGGCGCTACGTCCCGGTGCTGGCCTGCCTCGGCTGCGACGACCGGGGGCAGGCGCTCAACATCAACGGCGACACCGTGGCGAGCCAGCTCGCCGGCGCCATGGCCGCCGACGCGCTGGTGCTCGTCACCTCGACGCCGGGCGTGCTCCGGGACGTGAAGGACCCCGCCAGCCGGATCCCGCGGATCACCCGGGCCGAGTTCGAGGCGATGGTGAGGGACGGTACCATCAGCGGCGGGATGATCCCGAAGCTGGAGGAGTCGTTCGAGGTGCTGCGCGGCGGGGCGAAGTCGGTCGTCATCCTCGGGAGGCTCGCCGCGGGCGACCTCCTCCACGCGGTGACGGAGCCCGGGAGCGCGGGGACCGTGCTGCTCCCCGGGCAGGGGTAGCCTCCCGGAGCGGGGCGATCCGCACGCCCGGCCCCCTGGGGTCGGCGCGGGACGCCGCCTCGGCGAAGCGGGAGGCGGCCTCGCGCGCGATCTCGAAGCGGGTCCCCCGATCCTCCACGACGATCTTCCCGATGGCCTCGCGCCCCACGCCTCCGCGCCGGCAGAGGAGCGGCAGGATCCACTTCGGGTCCGCCTTCTTCTCGCGCCCGAGGTTCACGTGGAACCAGACCGTGTCCGCGGGGGGACCATGGCGCGCCTTCCGCTCGCCGCGAGGGGCCGGCACCTCGCGCGCCGCCGCGGCGGACTCGGGAAGGTCCTCGGGCGCGGGCAGCCCGGCGCGCTCGCGCCGGATCAGGGCGGCGGCGACCAGGGCCGGATCGCGCCCCTCGAGCAGCCGCCGGGCGGCGGCCCGCTCCTCCTCGCTCGCCTCGGCGGCCGTCGCGTCGACGCGGGCGGCGAGCCGCTCGTCGTCCTGGGCGCGGATCTCGTCGGCGCCCGGGATCGGCGCCCACTCCGCCGCGGCGCCCGCCTGCTGCAGCATCCGCTGGAGCCTGAGCCGTTCGCGCGGCTCGGCGAGCAGGACCGCGAGCCCCTTGCGCCCGGCCCGGCCGGTCCGGCCGCTCCGGTGCTGCAGGGCCTCGGCATCGCGAGGCAGGTCGGCGTGGAGCACGAGGTCGATGCCCGGGAGGTCGAGGCCGCGCGCCGCCACGTCGGTGGCGACGAGCACGCGCGCGCGCCCGTCGCGGAGCGCCTTGAGGGCACGGGTCCGCTCCGCCTGGGTCAGCTCGCCGGAGAGCCCGACCGCCTCGAAGCCGCGCTCGGCGAGGCTCGAGGCCATGTGGTGCACCGCCTCGCGGGTGGCGCCGAAGACGAGCGCGCTCGCGGGGTCGAGCCGGCGGAGCACGTTCACGACGGCGTGCTCCCGCTCGCGCGGGGCGACGAGGTGCGCGCGGAAGGCGATGTCGGCGTGCGCCTCCTCGGGGGGCGTGGCGGCCACGCGAGCGGGATCCCGCGTGTACTTGCGCGCCAGGTCGGCGATCGCCTTCGGGATCGTGGCGGAGAAGAGGATGGTCCGCCGCGCGGGCGGGGCGGCGGCGAGCAGGGCCTCCAGCTCCTCCCGGAAGCCCATGTCGAGCATCTCGTCCGCCTCGTCGAGGACGAGCACGCCGAGCCGCGCCAGGTCGAGCGTGCCGCGGCGGAGGTGATCGAGCAGCCGGCCCGGCGTTCCCACCACCACGTGCGCGCCCGCCTGCAGCGCCCTCGCCTCGCGCCGCGGGTCCATGCCGCCCACGCAGGAGGCGACGCGCCCGCCCGCCTCGGCGAGGAGCCAGGCCAGCTCGCGCTGCACCTGCACGGCCAGCTCGCGGGTGGGCGCGACCACCAGCGCCAGCGGCGCGCCCGCGGCGTCGAACGAGGGCGACGGGCCGAGCACGCTCCCGGCGAGCGCGAGGCCGAAGGCCACGGTCTTGCCGGAACCGGTCCGCGACGAGACGAGCAGATCCCGATCCCGCAGCGCCGGCGCGAGCACCGCCGACTGCACGGGGGTCGGCGCGGCGTACCCGCGCCGTTCCAGGGCGCCGGCGAGGGCCGGATGGGCGCCGAGCTCGGCGAAGGTCACGGCGTGGTCCTAACCGGGAGGTCGGGCGGGCGCGCCGTGATGGGAGCGCGGCTCAAGGCGCCCCGCGCGCCGCGGGCGCCGCTCCGGCCGCGGCCGCCTGCGCCGCGTCGGGCCCCGCGTCCTCGCCCCGCAGCGTCCGCATGATGCGGCCGGCGTCCTTGGCCATCCGCGCGGCGCCGTCGGGGAGGGGCTGGTCCTGCGGATCGGTGATGGCCGCGCCGCCCCCCGCGTACATCTTCACCTTCAGATCCTTGCCGATGACCGCGTAGGCGGGCTCCCAGCCCACGGTGGTGAGGACGAACCGGTCCGGCGGCGAGCGGTAGGCCGGGACGCCGTCGCTGTACAGCGCCGGGGCGTGGCGATCTCCGAGCAGGTCGAAGAGCGTCGGCACGACGTCCACGTGCGAGGTGGGCGCGTCGAAGGTGCCCCGCGGGACGCCCTCGCCGAAGACGGCGAGCGGGACGTGCACCTGCTCGTCGGTCACGTCGGAGCCGTGGCCGATGTGCCCCTTCTGCCGGAACTCCTCGCCGTGATCGCCGGTGAAGATCACGATGGGCGCCCGCCCGCGCGTCGCCTCGACGAAGCGCAGGAACTCCTCCAGCGAGGCGTCGAGGGCGTGGGCGGCGTTGCGCGCCCGGTTCTGGATCATCCAGCCCGGGACGGTGGTCGCCTTGAGGCCCCCCTCTCCGTCCCAGGCCGGCGCGTAGATCGCGGAGGACGGCGGGTAGAAGTAGTTGAAGTGGGTCCCGAAGAAGAAGAGGAACAGGAAGAGCGGCTGCTGGCGCGGGGTGGCGGCGACGAAGGCCCGCCCGTCCTCGAGCATCGCCTTGTCCCGGTCCTCCCAGGCGAGCCCCTCGCACCAGGTCTTGAGGCTGTCCTGCACGCCGGCGAAGACCGTGTCCTTGAGGTCCATCCAGTCCACGCAGGAGGCGGCCAGCGCCCGCAGCGCGTAGCCGTTGTGGCGCAGGGCCGAGAAGAGGAGGGGGCGGCGACCGGCACCCACCACCGGCTCGAGCTTCTGCGCCTGGAGCCCGTAGATGAGCGAGAAGAGCGTGTAGTTGGTGGAGGACGCGCCCGAGTAGTGGCGCGTGAAGCGGGCGCCGCCCTCGCTCACCCGGCGCCACAGGTTGGGCATCGTCCTGGGATCGAGGTGCTCGGCGGGGAGGCTCTCGGCCGCGACCAGGAGCACGTCGGGCCGGCGCGTGAACGCGACCTCCTCGGGGGCGATGCCGGCGGGGAGGCGCAGCGACTCGCGCGCGCCGGCGAACGGGTTGGCCGGACCCTTCCGGCCGGTGAGCCTGCGGACGGTGGCCTCCACGCGGATGGGTACCTGCAACGGGAGCACGGTGGACGCCGCGAAGATGGCCGGTCCGCCGAAGGCGGTGAGCGCGCCTCCGTAGAACCGCTCCGCGGTGGAGAGGAGCACGACGGCGAGGGCCCACGGCCAGGCGCGCCGCCCCGAGGCGAACCGGCGCAGGAACCAGGCGCCGGCGACGGCGTCGAGGGCGACGAAGGCCGCGCTCGTGGCGAGGAAGGCGGCGACCTCCGACATCGGGACCCCCGCCTCCCGGATGGCGTTGGGCTGGAGGAGGACCCGCACGAAGAAGCCGTTCAGGTGGAACCCGACGCCTGCGTAGACCCGGCTGTCGAGCGCGAGCGCGGCGGTGCCGAGCCCGAGGATGGCCCCCGCCGCGAAGCGGTAGAGGCGCGGCCAGCGGGAGAGCGGCAGGCCCACCGCGAACCCGAGCCCGGCGAGGAGGGCCGCCTGCGGGACGAACGTCGGCCAGAGCCAGCCGCGGAACCCCGGCGGCGTGGCGCGCAGGGCGGTGATCATCGGCTGCGCGTAGAGCGCGAGGAAGAGCGGGACGTGGCAGAGCGACCAGACCAGCGCCGGGAACCGGAGCCCGGCGGCCTGCCCGGTTGGCCGATCCACGAGGTCTGGAGCTTCGAGCATTCGGCCGCGGAACCTAGCATCGCCGCCGGGCGCGCGCCAATGGCGCACTGCCCCCCTCTCCCTGCCTCTCCCCCCCGCTTCGCGGGGGGAAGGGAACGAGGGAGGCGACCTCAGGCGCCGCGGGGCGGCTCCCGGCGGAGGCGGAGGAGCGGGCGCTCGCACGCCGGGCAGGCGTCGGGGCCTGGATCGTCGGTCCACATCTCGCAGGCCGGGCACTGGAAGCGGACCGCCGATCCGCCCCCGCCCGGCGCGTCCTCGGCGCGCGCGAAGACCGCGGCGAACCCGGCCTGCAGCGCGGCGAAGTACTCGTACCGGGCATCCGGCCCGAGGTCGAGCGGCAGCGGCGCCCGGACGAAGGCGCGGCCGCCCGCCACCACCAGGTCGCCGGGGCGGAGCGCGGCCATCGCCTCGGCGCTCCGCTGCGGCCAGGGCTGGTCGGCGAACCAGCGGCGCTTGAACGCGCTCCAGGCGGCCGCGCCGCGCACCTCGCCGAGCTCGCGCCGGAAGGCGTCGAGGCGCCGCATGAACTCTGGCTCGAAGGGCATGGCCGGGATCTTGCGCGGCCGGCGCGCCCGGGACAAGAAGGAGCAATGCCCGACCCGGCCCCGCCCCGCGACTTCGACGCCTGGTACCGGGAGGGAGGCGCCCCCTGGGACATCGGCGCCCCGCAGCCGGAGATCGTCCGCCTCCTCGAGGACGGCGACCTGGTGGGCGACGTCATCGACGTGGGCTGCGGCACCGGCGAGAACGCGCTCTTCCTCGCCGCGCGCGGCCTGCGCGTCCTCGGGGTGGACGGGTCGGCGACCGCGATCGACCTGGCGCGCGGCAAGGCCCTGGCGCGCGGGCTGGCGGTGCCCTTCCTGGTCGCGGACGCGCTCGATCTCGCCCGGATCCGCCGCCGCTTCGAGACCGCCGTCGACTGCGGCCTGTTCCACGTGTTCGGTCCGGAGCAGCGCCGCGCCTACGCGCAGTCGCTCTGCGAGGTCCTCTCGCCGGGCTCCACGGTCCACGTCCTCTGCTTCTCCGACGAGGAGCCGCCCGGGCCGGGGCCGTACCGGATCTCCGAGTCCGACCTCCGCGACGCGTTCCGGTCGATCTTCGCCCTGATGCGGATCCGTCCCGCCCGCTTCCAGAGCAAGACGCACGAGGTCGGTGCGCGGGCGTGGCTCGCCACGCTGACGCGGATGTAGAGTGGCGCGCGTGCGCCTCGCGAGCATGGGCGAGCAGGGGCTGGTGGTGGAGCTGGGCGACGCCATCGATCCCGCGGTGAACGCCCGGGTGCGCTGGCTGGCGCGCGCCGTGGTCGAGCGGCTCGGCGCCGAGGTGCTCGAGGTGGTGCCCACCTACCGCTCGCTCCTGCTGGTCCACGACCCCGTGCGCGTGCCGCGGGCGCGCCTCGCCGCCCGGGTCCGGTCCTTGCTGGCGCGGATGCCGGCGGACGCGGGGCGGGACCTGCCCGGGCGGCTCGTCCACGTCCCGGCCTGCTACGGCGGCGCGCACGGGCCCGACCTCGACGAGGTGGCCCGCCTCCACGGGCTCTCGCCCGCCGCGGTCGTCGAGCGGCACGCGGCCGCGACCTACGTGGTCTACATGCTGGGGTTCACGCCCGGCTTCGCGTACCTGGGCGGCCTCGACGAGGGGCTCGCCACGCCGCGGCTCGCCGCGCCGCGCCCGCGCGTCGAGCCGGGCGCGATCGGCATCGCCGGCACGCAGACCGGCATCTACCCCGTGGCGAGCCCCGGCGGGTGGCGCATCGTCGCGCGCACGCCGCTCCGGCTGTTCGACGCGGCCCGTCCCTCGCCGTTCCTCTTTGCCGCCGGCGATCGCGTGCGCTTCGAGCCCGTCGACGCGGCCCGCTTCGACCTCCTCGCCCGCGACGCGGCCGCCGGCCGGCTCGCGCCCGAGATCGAGGAGGGCGGAGGGTGATCGCCGTCCTCAGGCCCGGCGTCCTCACCACCGTCCAGGACGCGGGGCGCCGCGGACACCGGGCCTCCGGCATGCCCGTCGCGGGCGCGGCCGACGCGCGCGCCTTCGCGCTCGCGAACCTCCTCGCCGGGAACGCCTGGGACGCTGCCGCGCTGGAGCTGACGCTCTCGGGCGGCGCCTTCCGCTTCGAGCGCGAGGCGTACGTCGCCCTCGGGGGGGCCGACCTGCGCGCCACGCTCGACGGCGCCGCGGTCGAGCCGTGGTCGGCCTTCCCCGTGCCGTCGGGCGGCGTCCTCGCCTTCCGGTCCGCCGCCGACGGCGTCCGCGCATACCTCGCCGTGCACGGCGGCATCGACGTGCCGCCGGTGCTCGGGAGCCGCTCGACGTACGTGCGCGCCGGAGTGGGAGGCTTCGCCGGCCGCGCGCTCGCCGGGGGCGATCGCCTCCCGCTTCCGGCCGCGCCCGCGCCGCGGCTCCCCCCGCGCCGCCTGCCCGCCCGCCTCGTTCCCCGGAGCGGCGCCCTCCGGCTCCGCGTCCTGCCCGGGCCCCAGGACGACCGCTTCACGCGCGACGGGCTGGCGACGTTCCTCGGAAGCGCGTACACCGTCACCAACCGGAACGACCGCATGGGCTACCAGCTCGAGGGCCCCTCCATCGAGCACGCGAACGGGGCGGACATCGTGAGCGACGCGCTCCTGCCCGGCGCGGTGCAGGTGCCGGGAAACGGGCTGCCCATCGTCCTCATGGCCGACTGCCAGACCACCGGCGGATATCCGAAGATCGCGGCGGTGATCGGTCCGGACCTGCCCGCCCTGGCCCAGGCGCGCCGCGGCGCGGAGGTGCGGTTCGAGCGGTGCACCATGGCGGAGGCGGTGGCGGCGGTCCGGCGCGAGCGTCGGCGGCTGCGCGAGGCGGCGGCCGCGGTCGCGGGAGGCGAGGCGCGATGACGGCGGCGATCGATCTCAACTGCGACATGGGCGAGGGGATGGGCGACGACGCCGCCCTCATGCCCCTCGTCACCTCGGCCAACGTGGCCTGCGGCTTCCACGCGGGCGGGCCGGAGGCGATGCGCCGCACGGTGCGGCTCGCGCGCGAGCACGGGGTCGCCGTGGGCGCCCACCCCGGGTTCCCGGACCGCGCCGGGTTCGGACGGCGGCTCCTCGCCGCCTCGCCCGACGAGGTCCGCGACGACGTCACCTACCAGATCGGCGCGCTCTGGGCGTTCTGCCGGGCCGAGGGCGTGCCGCTCGCGCACGTGAAGGCCCACGGCGCGCTCTACAACGCCTCCGCGGACGACCCCGAGCTGGCGCGCGCCATCTGCGAGGCGGCGCGCGCGGTGGACCCGGCGCTCACGGTGGTGTGCCTGGCCCGGACGCCCATGGTGGAGGTGGCGCGCGCGCTGGGAGTCCCGGTCGCGGAGGAGGCGTTCGCGGACCGCGCCTACACGCCGGCGGGGCGCCTGGTCTCGCGGCGCTCGCCGGGCGCCGTGCTCCGCGATCCGGCCGAGGTGGCGGCGCGCGTCTCGCTGCTGGCGCGGGAGCGGCGGGTCGTGGCCGTCGACGGGACGGCGGTCTCCATCGACGCGCGGACCGTCTGCGTCCACGGCGACACGCCCGGCGCCGCCCGGCTCGCGGCCGTCATCCGGGAGCGGCTCCGGGCCGACGGGGTCCGGGTCGAGCCGCTCGCCCGCCCCGGCTGAGTACGCACCCACGGTGGAGCCGGGCGGTCTCGCCTTGACCGGGTCCGCG
Source organism: Anaeromyxobacteraceae bacterium (assembly GCA_035519395.1). GTDB lineage: Bacteria > Myxococcota > Myxococcia > Myxococcales > Anaeromyxobacteraceae > Anaeromyxobacter. The sequence goes on from DATIWK010000104.1 coordinate 7,667, forward strand.
CGGATTGCCGACAATCGCGTCCGATTCGAGCGGCGCAGCGTGAAGCCCTCTCCCGTGTCGGAGGCCTCGATGAAGCGCTTCATCGGCGTGGCGGTCCTCGCAATCCCCCTCGTCCTCCTCGCTTCCCCGCGCCGGGCCGGCGCCCAGGAGGAGATCAAGATCGGCGTGATCCTGCCGCTCACCGGCGCCGCCGCGGGCACCGGCGTCGAGCTCAAGAACGCCTCCGAGCTGGCCGCGGAGATCGTGAACACCGACATGAAGGACCTGCCCCTTCCGCTGGCTGCCGGGGCCGGCCTCCCCGGCCTGAAGGGCGCGAAGATCCGGCTCGTCTTCGCGGACCACCAGGGAAGCCCGCAGGTGGGGGCGAGCGAGGCCGAGCGGCTCATCACCCAGGAGCACGTGGTCGCCCTCACCGGCTGCTACTTCAGCGCGGTGACCGCGACCGCGAGCCAGGTCGCCGAGCGTCACGGGATCCCCTTCCTCAACTCCGACTCGACCTCGTCCACCCTGACCGAGCGCGGCTTCAGGTGGTTCTTCCGCACCACGCCCGCCGACGACCTCTTCGTGAAGAACTTCTTCCAGTTCCTCAAGGACGTGCAGGCGAAGAAGGGCGTCCAGGTGAAGAAGCTGGCGCTCTTCAACGAGAACACGCTCTGGGGGAGCGAGACCACCAAGCTCGAGGACAGGCTGGGCAAGGAGCAGGGCTACACCGTGGCGGAGACGGTCCTCTACCCGGCGAAGAGCACGCAGCTCACCTCCGAGGTGCAGCGCATCGCCGCCGCGGGCGCCGACGTGGTGATGCAGTCGTCGTACCTGGGCGACGCGGTGCTGGCGATGAGGACCTACCGCGACCTCGGCTACACGCCCACCGCGCTCCTCGCCAACGACGCCGGGTTCAACGACACCGAGTTCCTCAAGTCGGTCGGCAAGGACGGCGACGACATCCTCTCCCGCGAGGTGTGGGCGCTCGACCTCGGCGACAAGAAGCCCCTCATCCGCCGGGTGAACGACCTCCTCCAGGCGCGGTACCACGTGAACTTCACCGGGAACTCGGCGCGCGACTTCACCGGGATCCTCACCCTCGCCGACGCCATCGACCGCGCGGGGTCCACCGACCCCGAGGCGATTCGCAAGGCGCTCGCGGCGACCAGCGTCCCGGGCGACCGGCTCATCATGCCGTGGGACGGCATCCGGTTCGACGCGAAGGGGCAGAACGAGCTGGGGACCGGGATCATCGTCCAGGTGCAGAAGGGGAAGTACGCGACGGTCTGGCCCTTCAAGCTCGCCACCGCCGACATCGTCTGGCCCATGGTGCCCTGGAGCAAGCGCTGAACGCGCAGATCCTCCTGCAGACGCTGCTCTCCGGGGTCCTGGTCGGCCTCGTCT
>DATIWK010000105.1:0-4056 GCA_035519395.1 Anaeromyxobacteraceae bacterium
AGCGGCCCGCCCGACGCGGTGAGCAGGAGGCGCCGCACCTCGTTCCGGTTGTGGCCCGCCAGCGCCTGGTGGATGGCGCTGTGCTCGGAGTCCACCGGCAGGATCAGGACGCCGCTCGCCGCGGCGCGCGCCACCAGCAGCTCGCCGGCGAGCACGAGCGACTCCTTGTTGGCGAGGCCGACGGCCTTGCCCGCGTCGATGGCCGCGGCCGTCGAGCGCAGTCCGGCGGCGCCCGAGATGGCCGCGAGCACGAAGTCCACCTCGGGGTGCGACGCCGCCGCGACGGCGCCGGCGTCCCCCTCGGCCACCTCCACGTCGCCCGGCACCTCGGCGCGCAGCGCGCTCGCCGCGGCGGAGTCCGCGATGGTCACCAGCCTCGGCCTGAACCGGCGCGCCTGCTCGGCGAGGCGCGCGGCGTTCCGGCCGGCCGAGAGCGCCACCACCCGGAACCGCTCCGGGAACCGCGCCACCACGTCGAGCGCCTGGACGCCGACGGAGCCGGTCGAGCCGAGGATGGCGAGGCGCTTCATACCGGCCGATCCATAGCACGGGCTGCGCCCGGCGCTCGACTCACGGCCCCCAGCCCGCGAGCGGGCCCTTCAGCGCAGGTACTCGGCGCAGACGTAGACCCACGGCGCGACGAAGAGGAGCGCGTCGATCCGGTCGAGGAGCCCGCCGTGCCCGGGGATGAGCTTCCCCGAGTCCTTCACCCCCGCGGCCCGCTTCACCATCGACTCCGCCAGGTCGCCGAGCGGGCCCAGGATCGCGCCGCCGGCGCCGATGAGGAGTGTCTCGCCGGCGCCGAGGTCCGCGAGCCTGCCCGTGGCCTGAAGGATCCACCTCGCCGCCAGCGCGCAGATCACGCTGCCGAGCGCGCCACCCGCGAACCCCTCCCAGGTCTTCTTCGGGCTGATCCGCTCGTAGAGCTTGTGCTTCCCGAAGAAGTGCCCGGCGAAGTACGCGAAGGTGTCGTTCGCCCAGGTCACCACGAACGCGAGGATCACCCAGCCGAGCCCGTCCGGCCGGTGGCTCAGCCCGACGGCCGAGGCGATGAGGAGGCCGCAGTAGAGCCAGGAGAGGACGACGACCGCCATCCGGAGCGGGACCCGCTCGAGCGGCCCGCCGCGGAAGAGGAACAGCACCATCAGGACCACGGTGGCGCCAGCGAGTCCGAGCCCGGACCAGGCAGGGAGCAGCCCGCCCTGCGCGCTGTAGGCGGCGAGCGGGATCGCGCCTGCCACCGCCATCCCGAAGATCTCGCCAGCCCCGATGTCGCCGAACATGAGGACGAGCTCGCCCGCCGCGACCACCGACGCGGCGCTCGCCAGCCCCGCGAACCACCAGCCGCCGAGGATGGTGAGCCCGATGGCGAGGGGGAACAGCACCAGCCCCGAGACGACGCGCGCGAAGAGGTTCCGCCGCTTGGCTTCGTCCATCGGGCGCATCGGTCACCGTTCGCGCTGGCCGAGCTGGGCGCCGGTGAGGCCGTAGCGGCGCTCGCGCCGCTGGTAGTCCTCGACCGCGCCGAGCAGCTCGCGCTCCCGGAAGTCGGGCCAGAGCACGTCGCTGAAGGCCAGCTCGGCGTAGGCGCACTGCCAGAGGAGGAAGTTCGAGATGCGGCGCTCGCCGCTGGTCCTGACCAGGAGGTCCAGCTCGGGCAGGCCGGCGGTCCAGAGCGACGCCTCCAGGTCCTCGGCGGAGAGCGCGGTGCCCCGGGCGGCGGCGGCGCGGCGCGCCGCGTGGACGATCTCCTGGCGGGCGCCGTAGGAGAGCGCGAGGGTGAGGGTCAGCCCGGCGTTGGCGGCGGTCTCGGCGCGGACCATCGCCAGCTTCTCGCGCACCGCCGGCGGCAGCCGGTCCAGCTCCCCGATGGCGTTCAGCCGGATCTGGTTCTCGCGCATCTCGCCGCGCTCCGACTCCAGGAACTCGGCGAGCAGGTGCATGAGGGCGTCCACCTCGTCGTCCGGCCGGCCCCAGTTCTCGCTGGAGAAGGCATAGAGCGTGAGCGCCTCGATCCCGATGCGCCGCGCCTCGCGCGTCACGGCGCGCACCGACTCCGAGCCCTCCCGGTGGCCCGCCACCCGAGGGAGGCCGCGCGCCTCGGCCCAGCGGCCGTTGCCGTCCATGATGATGGCGACGTGGCGCGGCAGCGGGCGCGCCTTCACCCGCGCGCGCAGCTCGGCGATGTCAGGGGCGTCGGCCAACGGGGCTCCGGGCGCGATCCCGGCGGGGGCTCGGGCGGCGTCGCGCGGCTTATAGCACGACGGCGCGAAACAAGAGCGCGGTGGCGGGCGGATGAGCGTGCCCTTCTGCACCCCGGAGGTCGTGGAGAGCCCGAGGGTGAGCCTCCGCGACCGGGGGTCCGGGGGGCACGAGCGCCGGTGAGACTGTCCGGCGAGCCGGGTTTGACCGGGGGGATCAGTGCCGGTACGCTCGCATCCCGTGCCCCCGCGCTCGGTTGGCCCGTACGAGATCCTCTCGGTCGTCGGCCGGGGCGGCGTCGGGATCGTCTACCGGGGCCGCCACCGCGGCACCGGGCAGCTCGCGGCGGTGAAGGTGCTCGGCCCGGCACCGGCCATCGATCCGATGGCCGCGCGCCGGCTCGCCCGCGAGTTCGAGGTGCTGCGCACGCTCGACCACCCGAACGTCATCCGCGTCTACGACGCCGGCGTGGTGGAGGGGTACTCCTTCCTGGCCATGGAGCTGGTGGACGGCCTCGACCTTCGCGCCTACCTCTCCCCGGCGCTCGACGGCGGCGCCGTCCACGTGTTCGAGCCGTCGCCCCTGTCGCCCCGGCCCATCAGCGACGGGGCGTCTCCACGACCGGTCCAGCTGGGGCCGGAGGCGATCCGCGCCCTCGCGGCGATGATGGACGAGCCCGACACCGAGCCCGGAGGAATGGCGTTCGCGACGCCGGGGCTGCGGCCCGGCGCCCCGCAGGCCCCGCGGCCGCCGCCCGGACCCGAGCTGCTCGAGGCGCTCAACCGTCCGGCCCGCGTGGCGCGGCTCCGCGCCGTGCTCGCCCAGGTGCTGGAGGGGCTCGCCTACGTCCACGCGCGCGGCTTCGTCCACCGCGACCTCAAGCCCTCGAACGTGATGGTGGACGACGCGCGGCGGGCGCGGCTCATGGACTTCGGCCTGGTGAAGACGGCCCACGAGCGCGACGACGCGCTCACCGCCACCGGACGCATCGTGGGCACCTACCGCTACATGTCGCCCGAGCAGGCCCAGGGGCGGACCGTGGACGCGCGGAGCGATCTCTACAGCCTGGGCGTGATGCTCTACGAGCTGGTGACGGGCATGCCGCCCTGCGCGGCGGCGGAGCCGGTCGATCTCTGGCGGCAGATCCTCCACGTCCGGCCGGCGGCGGCGCGCCGGGTGAACCCGGGCGCCGACCCGCTGCTCGCGTGCATCGCCGACCGCCTGCTGGAGAAGGACCCGGCGAGCCGGTTCGCCTCCGCGGAGGAGATCCTCTCCGAGCTGCGGGCGTGAGCCCCCCTCACCCTCCCCTCGCTGTGCGGGGGTAGAGGGCCAGGGAGAGGGCGGGGACGTCGGCTCGACCGTCGGATGTCCGCGCTACCCTCCCCGCCGATGTCGGAGCTCCCCCGGGACGCCCTCTCCTACCAGGCCGTGGTCGCCGAGTACTTCCTCGGGCTGCGCGGCGCCGGGCTCATGCTCTCGCCGCTCGACCAGGAGACGGTCGCCGAGTGGGAGCGGCGCGGCGTCCCGGTCGCGGTGGTCTGCCGCGGGCTTCGGCGCGGCCTGGAGGAGAACGCCGAGCGGCGCGGCCCCGGCGCCTCCCTGCCGCGCTCCCTCCGGGCGCTCCGGTTCGCCGTCGAGGACGAGTGGCGCGCCTACTCGCACGACCGGGTCGGGGACGCGGCCGCGCCCCCGGACGAGCGCGCGGCGGCGGCGGCGCGCCTGGAGTCGGCGAGGTCGCTCGTGGCCGAGGCCGCGCGCGCGGCGGACCGCCCCGAGCGCGACGGCTACCGCGAGGCATGGCGCGCGCTGGCGGACGTCGATCTCGACCGACCCGGCGGCGCGCACGGCCCGTCC
>DATIWK010000106.1:0-14055 GCA_035519395.1 Anaeromyxobacteraceae bacterium
TGGTGGTGCGGCGGGATCCGGCCCTCGATGCCGGCGCGGTGATCGGTGCGCTCAAGAAGCAGCTCGCTGGCTACAAGGTCCCCAAGCACGTCCACTTCGTCGGCGAGCTGCCGCGGAACGCGATGGGGAAGGTGCTGAAGATGGCGCTGAGGGAGCGGTACGGGAAGGGCGCGGATTGACGTGCACCGTCGCCGAGTCCGGCAGCACGACGTTCATCGGCCCGAGAGCGGGAGCCCCGGCTCGTCGGGAGGCGCGTGCGCACGGCTTGGGCCTGCGCGCGACCCCTTGCCATCGGTGGTGTGAGGCGGCTTACACTCCTGGTGACTTCCTCCAGAGACAGCGTTTTCACCCGTTCGGGTTCCGCGCCGCCGGTACTTCGCCATGTACCCGCGGCCGTAAGTCTCCTCCGCGTGGCGGAAGTTGTGCGCGCGGCAGGCGATCCGAACGTTCTCGACCGTCGACTCCCCGCCCTGCGAGCGCGGCTCGATGTGGTCGAACTCGAGCTGCCACCGGCTTCCGCAACGCCGGCCGTCCCTGCTCACGAAGGCGCAACGCCCGCCGTCGCGCTCGTGGACGGCGCGCTTCACGTCGATGGGGATGCGCTCGGAGGGATCGGAGATCTCCGGTTCGGGCCGGAGTGCCCGCTTCTTCCGCTTTCGCGAGGGCGGGACGGCGCCGCGGCGCTTGCCGTGCCTCTCGATCCCGCAGCGGACCGAGGCTGTGACCCCGGCCGCGGGGGTGGGGGCCGCGGTGGCCTGACAGTCTTCTGCGCCGGGGGCGCCAGTCTCCGGCGCCGAGAGGAAGGGCGGCTCCAGGAAACCGGCCAGCGGCTGGGCAACGCTGGCTGCTCTCGGCTCCGGTAGCCTCCGCAGGCCGTCCCGGGGAGCAGTCCGCGGCTGGATCGACGCGACGAGGTGCTCCACTTCTGCCTTGGTCTTGAACGCCGCTCGGGCGACGAGGTCGTCGAGGTTCTCCTCGGTGAGGACCTGGGCGAGGAGCGGCGCGGTCGACAAGCAGAGCCTGCGGTCCCGGAGAGGGAGCTCCAGCCTCGGGAAGCGGCGAAGGGCACGCATCGCCGCGATGCGCCGGCCGGCGGCGCCCTCCCGGAGGTGGAGCTCGCGGAGCAGGTAGTCCCAGAGCGAGCCGAACCCGAGTGGCAGGTACGCCTGGCGCCGATCGAACTCGTCCATGTGGAGGAGGAAGTCGACCTGGACCTGCCGCTCGTCGCCGGCGAGGTCGCGGAGCCGGCGTGCAAGGGAAGCGGCGTCGAGGGAGCAGGGAGCGATACCGTGCATGGTGTACACCTCCGGTGCACGATCTCCTTAGCACAGGGTTTCGGAGGGCCCGGGAAGGCCCTCAGTTGCTCGCAGCCGGTGCCCCCGGCCTTTTCGGGCCACGTCACCGCGTGGCGCGCTCCAGCGCGATCCTGCGGAGCGAGAGACGCACTCTCGGAGCGACCCGCGGTCACGAGCGACCATCGCGCTCGGAGACCGTCAAATGATTTCGGCGCGCGCACTCCAAGTGGGACTCACTAAACGTGACATTGCTTGACGCGGCAGCGCTGGTGCCGTGAGCACGAACGATTCGCCCTCGGTGCGCGCGACCGCGCGCGTCCCTTGAGCACGACGTCCCGGTGAGCCGATCACGAGGGGACGCCTCCGCGCGCGGAGACGCCGCGGGGCCCGCACCTCCTCTCCAGCCGCTCGGCACAGGCAACGTAAGGAAGCGGCCCTCCGAGCAACTCCGGTCGAGCGTTCGGCTGCTCGTCGGGGACATCGCGGATGTGACTTCGGCGGGTGCTCAGCGCGAAGCGGGGAGACGGTCGTGGGCAGGCCGCTCGCCGGCCGGGCACGGTCGTCCGAGCCTGGGCGCGAGTCCTGCCCGCCCCCTCACTTCCTCCGCTTGGCCTGCTCCTGATCCCAGACGGCCTTGAAGTCGTACGTGGCGTAGAACTCCGTCCGGTAGCCGCCCCAGGCGCCGTTCTCGACGGCGAGGTTCACCTCGCGCAGCTTGTCGGGTGGAACCCGCAGCGTCACCACCTGGCCGATCCCCATCATCACGTACCAGCTCACCACCTCCGTCCCCGCGGGCGGGAAGCGCTGGTACCAGCCGTTCTTCTCGAGCCGGGCGTTGATCTCGCCGAGCGGCATCGACTGATCGTGGCGCAGGAAGATGGTCAGCAGGATGGCGTCGGCCGGCGGGTGGGGATCGGCGGCGCGCGCGGGCGGAAGCAGGAGGGCGAGGGCGGCGAGGGCTGCGAGCGCGGGACGGGACATCGGGTTCCCCCTGGGGTCCGCCTCCGATAAGCCGGGGAGCGCCGGGCGCAATGGCCCGGGTTGGTCGCGCGCCTGCCCGTCCGGGCGCCCCTGAACGCGGGCAACCCCGGCGCTATGGAGCAGGGCATGCCCGCCGCGCTCCCCTTCCAGCCCAGCCTGTTCGGCGCGGACGGCGTCTCCTTCGACGCCTCGTTCGCGGCGGTGGAGCGGATCCGGCTGGACGACACCTCCTGGCTCGACTTCGCGCCCGGCTGGCTGGGCGGCGCCGACGTCCTCTTCGAGGAGGTCCTCCGGACCCGCCGCTGGGCGCAGCGGACGCGCCACATGTACGAGGGGAAGGTGCTCGAGCCGCGGCTCACCTCGCACTGGTCGGCGGACTCGGGTGAGCCGCTGGAGCCCGCCGTCGTCGACGAGATGCGCCGCGCGCTCGCCTCGCGCTACGGCGTGGAGTTCGACTCGGCCGGCTTCAACCTCTACCGCGACGGCGCGGACAGCGTCGCCTGGCACGGCGACCGGATCCGCAAGCAGGTCCGCGAGCCGATCATCCCGCTCGTCTCGCTGGGTGAGCCCCGGAAGTTCCTGCTGCGTCCGCACGGCGGCGGGCGATCGCGGGCCTTCATGCTCGGCCACGGCGACCTCCTCGTCACCGGCGGCACCACCCAGCGCACCTGGCAGCACGCCGTCCCCAAGGTGGCCCACGCCGGACCGCGCATCAGCATCGCGTTCCGGTACGAGCTGAACCCGACCGCCTACGGCGAGCCGCGGCCCGGCACGCCGCCCCGGTGACCGCTGCGCCCCGGCCGCACCCGGGGTAGCCTGGCGCCCGGAGGAAACGCCATGCGACGGATGACCGCGCTCCTCGCGGCCGCGGCGCTCGCCGCTTGCCGGGGAGCGCCCGGGGGCGGGCCGATCCACATCACGGTGACGAGGAACGGCTTCGAGCCCTGGAAGGTCGAGGCGAGGAAGGGCGTGCCGCTCACGCTGGTGGTGACGCGCCAGACGGACCAGACGTGCGCGACCGAGATCGTGATCCCCGACGCCGGCATCGAGCGCAAGCTGCCGCTCGGCGAGCCGGTGACGATCACCTTCACGCCGGCCCGCAGCGGCGAGATCCGGTACGCCTGCGCGATGAAAATGTTCCAGGGCGTCATCGACGTGCGGTGACGGCGCGGGGCCGGCGCGAGCGCTCCCCGCGGCCCGTCCGGGGGTCCGCCGCGGCGCCCGCGAGGCGCGGCGCGCGGCGGCGGCGGACCTTAAGCGAAGGGCCATGGCGAGGACGGCATGAGGATCGCGGTCGCCGCCGACCATGCGGGCTTCCGCCTCAAGGAGGCCGTCGCCGCCCATCTGCGTGCCCGCGGCCACGACGTGACCGACCTGGGGGCGCACGACGAGGCGCCGAGCGATTTCCCCGCCTTCGCCGAGGCCGCCGGCCTGGCGGTGACGAGCGGCCGCGTCGAGCGGGCGGTGGTCGCGTGCGGGAGCGGCGTCGGCGTCGCCGCCGCGGCGAACAAGGTCCCGGGAGTCCTGGCCGGGATGTGCCACGACCACTACTCCGCACACCAGGGAGTCGAGCACGACGGGATGAACGTCCTCTGCCTGGGGGCGCGCGTGGTGGGCGAGGCGCTGGCGCTCGACGTGGTCGACGCCTTCCTGGCGGCCCGCTTCGACGGTGAGCCGCGGCACGCGCGGCGCCTGGAGCAGGTGCGGGAGCTCGAGGCCCGGTATGGCCGGGCGGGGCGGCGCGCGCCGTGAGCGGATCCACCCCGCGCCCCGGCGACCCCTGCGCCTTCGTGGTCTTCGGCGCCCTGGGCGACCTCACCCAGCGCAAGCTCCTTCCCTCGCTCTACAACATGCGGGCGAACGGGCTGCTGTCCCGCGACTTCGCCATCGTGGGCGTGGGGCGCGCCGAGCTCGACGACGCGGCCTTCCGCGACCAGATGGAGCGTGGCCTCCGCGCCTTCGCCACCGGCCCGGTGGAGGACCGGGTCTGGGGCGAGTTCATCGGCGGGCTCCACTACGTGCGCGGCGACTTCGAGGATCCGGGGGTCTACCGGCGCGTGGGCGAGCGGCTCGAGGAGGCGGAGCGCGATCACGGCACCCGCGGCAACGCGCTCTTCTACCTGGCCACGCCTCCCGCCACGTTCGCCACCGTGGCCCGCGGCCTCGGCGCCGCCGGCGTGCTCGCCGAGACCGGCGGGCGCTGGCGGCGGATCGTGATCGAGAAGCCCTTCGGCCACGACCTCGACTCGGGCGTGGCGCTCAACCGTGAGCTCACCACCGCCGCGCGCGAGGAGCAGATCTACCGGATCGACCACTACCTGGGAAAGGAGACGGTGCAGAACATCCTGGTGTTTCGCTTCGCCAACGGGATCTTCGAGCCCATCTGGAACCGCCGCTACATCGACCACGTCCAGATCACGGTGGCCGAGGACCTCGGGGTGGAGGGGCGCGGCGGCTACTACGACCAGGCCGGCGTCCTGCGCGACATCGTCCAGAACCACATCTTCCAGCTCCTGACGCTGGTGGCGATGGAGCCGCCCTCCACCCTCGCCGCGGAGGCGGTCCGGAACGAGAAGGTGAAGGTCCTCGACGCCGTCCGGCCGATGTCGCCCGAGCAGGTGCTGGCCGCCACCGTCCGGGGCCAGTACGGGGAGGGATTCATCGGCGAGCGCAAGGTGCCCGCCTACCGGGCCGAGCCGCGCGTCGCGCCCGGGTCGATGACCGAGACCTACGCCGCGCTGAAGCTCTTCGTCGAGAACTGGAGGTGGGCGGGCGTCCCGTTCTACGTCCGGTCCGGCAAGCGCCTCGCGCGGCGCGACACCCAGATCTCGATCCAGTTCCGGCGCCCGCCGCTGCTCCTCTTCGAGCAGGCCGGGGTGGAGACCATCGACCCCAACCGCCTCGACATCCTCATCCAGCCGGAGGAGGCCATCGCCATCACCATGAAGGCGAAGCAGCCCGGCTCCGCCATCGCGCTCGCCAGCGTGAAGCTCGAGTTCGGCTACCGGTCCATGGGCGGGCTGCCGCCCGGCACCGGCTACGAGCGGCTCCTCTACGACGTGATGGTGGGCGACTCGACGCTCTTCCACCGCGCCGACATCGTCGAGGCCGCCTGGCGCATCGCCACGCCGGTGCTCGACCTGTGGGCCACCCTCCCGGCCCGGGACTTCCCCAACTACGATGCCGGGACCTGGGGACCGGCCGCGGCGGCGGAGCTGCTCCAGCGCGACGGGCGGCGATGGGTGAACCCGGAGTGACGAGCGCGCAGGAGGATGCCATGAGCTTCTCCGGTCGGACGGTGCTGGTGGCTGGCGCGAGCGGGGCGCTCGGCCGCGCGGTGTGCCTGGCCTTCCTGGAGGCACGGGCGCACGTGGCGGCGACCGCCCGCAGCGCGGACGGCCTGCGGGCGCTGGCGGAGGGCGCGGGCGCAGGGCGCGAGCGGCTCCTGACCTTCCCGGCGGACGTGTCGGATCCCGCGGCCGCGGTGCGCCTCGTCGCCGACGTGGCCGCCGCCTGCGGCCCGTTCGACTCGGTCGTGGACACGGTGGGAGCGTGGGAGGGCGGGACGCCGCTCTGGGAGACGGATCCGGACGACTTCGATCGGATGCTGGCGGTGAACCTCCGCAGCGCGTTCGCGCTCGCCCGCGCGGCGCTGCCGCACCTCCTCGCGCAGCGCCGCGGCTGGATGGTGAGCGTCGCGTCGCGGGCGGCGTTCGGCGGCCAGGCGGGGTCGGCCGCCTACGCCGCCGCGAAGGCGGGCCTGGTGGCGCTGGTCGCGTCGGTGGCCGCGGAGGTGCACGGACGCGGGGTGAACGTGAACGCGGTCGTCCCCGACGTCATCGACACCCCCGCCAACCGGCGCGCCATGCCGCACGCCGACACCGCGCGCTGGTCGCGCCCCGACGACATCGCCGGGGTGATCCGGTTCCTGTGCACCGAGGACGCGCGGGCGATCCAGGGGGCGGCCATCCCGGTGACGGCGCCGTAGGGTCGGGGTCTGAACCCGAGGTCCGTCCGGTCCTGGCTCAGGGCGCCCGCAGCGCCTCGAGGACGCGGTCGTGCACGAGCCCGTTCGACGCGACGCACGCGCCCGACGCGTGGGTGGGCTTCCCCTCCAGATCGGTGAAGCGGCCTCCCGCCTCCTCCACCAGGATCTGGAGCGCCGCGATGTCCCAGATCTGCACGCCCGCCTCCACCCACGCCTCGGCCTGGCCGCGGAGCACCAGGGCGCAGCCCGCGAGGTCGCCGTAGCAGCGCGCGGCCTGGCACGACGTCGCGAGGCGCGCGACCCGCTCCAGCAGGGGAGGGGCGAAGAGCACGTGCGGCTCGCCCAGCGAGAGCGTGGCGTCCGCCCAGCCGGCGACGCGCGACACCGCGAGCCGCGCGGGAGGCTGGGAGCCCGTGCGAACCCAGGCTCCGAGCCCACGCGCCGCCCAGTAGGTCTCGCCGAGCGCGGGCAGCGCCATGGCGCCTGCGACCACCCGCCCCTGGTGCTCGAGCGCCACCAGCGGCCCCCAGAACCCGCGGCCCCGCGTGAACCCCTTGGTGCCGTCGAGCGGGTCCACGATCCAGCGGCTCTCCGCGCTACCCGCGTGGGAGCCGCTCTCCTCGCCGAGGAGCGCGTGGCCGGGGAACGCCTCGCGCACGACGGCCACCACCGCCGCCTCGCCCTCCCGGTCCGCGGCGGTCACCGGCGTCCGGTCCGGCTTCACCTCGACGCGGACGCCGCGGTGGAAGTGGACCAGCTCGGCGGCCGCTGCGGCCTCGACGGCGCGCCGGGCGACGTCCATGGCCTTGTCGAGATCGAGGTCGGGCATGGGCGACAGGATAGGGCAGGGAGGGGGGCCCGCGCAGCGGGGCTGTCGCTTCATCACTTCTCAGCCGGGATCAGGTGGCGGAGTCGTGAAGCGGGGTAGCGGCGGGAGGGGGTTGGCGCGGCAGGCGGCAAGGGTTCACGCCGCTCACCAGAAGCCGCAGCGGCGAGGGCAGCCTGCGGGACTGCGCCGCGCGCGGGAGGCGGCGCCGCGTGATCGGCTCACGGTCGGTGTACCCAACTTCCCGCACTGGACCCGCACTCGACGCTTGACACGTTCTCGCTCGAATCGCGTTGACGGTGAGCGAATGCTCCGGAAACGCCTCGCTGGCGGGCGGGGAGGGCCGACACCCCGCGGCGCGCGGCGCCGAAGGGTCTCGCGACCCCCGCCTCCGTTGCGCGCGCCATTGGCCTTCTCTGCGCGTTTGCGGAGGGCTCGAAATCCCGTGAGACAGTGGCGGACATGGACACTGCCCGCGATCTCACCCTCCGTCTCGCCGAGCTGCTCCGCTCCGAGCGCTCCGCCCTGGCCGAGTTCCTCCTCGCCCTCGCCGCCTTCCACAGGGACGAGCGGTGGCGGGAGCTGGGCCACACCTCGCTCTTCTACTTCCTGCGGAGGGAGCTCGGCCTCTCCGCCGGGGCGGCCCAGCACCGGAAGACCGCCGCGGAGCTCATCCTCGACTTCCCCGGGATCGTCGAGCCGATCCGGGAGGGGCGCCTCTGCTTGAGCACCGTCTGCGAGGTCCAGAAGGTCCTCACCCGGGAGAACTGGAGCGAGGTGATGCCCCGGTTCTTCGAACTCTCGAAGCGGGAGGCCGAGGCCCTGGTGGCGGAGCTCCAACCCGTCGAGGTCGTGCCGCTTCGGGCGGTCGTGACGGCAGTGCGGACGCCAGCTTCGCCGTTCCAAACGGCCCCGCCCGGTCCGGACACACCGACATTCACTCATTGTGCGTTTCACCTGGATGAAACGGTGACCGAAATCAAGTCCGGGTCTGCGCCGGTCCGAGTCGCCCCACCGCCCCGCGACTCGGCCGTCCCGCTCACCGCCGACCTCCGCCGGGTTCACTACACGGTCTCGAAGCGCTTTCTCGACAAGCTCGACCGCGCCCGCGACGCCCTCTCCCACTCCGACCCCGGGGCGTCCGTCGAGCAGATCCTGGAGAAGGGCCTGGACCTCATCCTCGACCGCTCGGCGAGGCGGAGGGGGCTCGTCGCGAAGCCGCGGAAGGCGAAGGTCCCGAGCCTGCCGCCGGTGCGCGGATCGCGGTACGTGCCCGCCGAGGTCCGGCGCGCCGTCTGGGAGCGGGACGGCGGGAAGTGCCAGTTCAAGCTCGCGTCCGGCGAGAGCTGCGGCTCGACGTACCAGGTCGAGATCGACCACCTCACGCCCCTCGCCCGTGGCGGCGGCGCCACCGTAGAGGAGCTTCGCTGTGCCTGTAGGTCCCACAACGACGAGGCGGCGCGGCAGGTGTTCGGGGACGCCTGGATGGACAGGTTTACCCGACGGGGGCGGCGGGCACGCGAGAGCGGACCGGACGCCGCCGTCACCGCTTCCGCACCACCCGGGAACCCGGCCCCTCCTGGGTGAACCAAGCCGCGACGGTCGGACGCGCGGGGCCACAGCGGAGGCCCCTGCGAGCCGGGGAGGGCCACCACGCCCCGTGAAATAGAAAAAGCGGCCGCCCCGGAGGGCGGCCGCCGTGACGACCCTGGCGCCGGGCGGGCTTACTTCTTGGGCCGCATGTCGCCGGTCTTGAGGTACCGGGTGTGGAACGCGAACGCCTCCTCGAACATGTGGGGCGAGTGGAGGCCGCAGCTGGGGTTCTTCATCGCGCGCTTGTAGTAGTCCCAGAGGATGGGGCGGTACTCCGGCGCGGCGCACTTGTCGATCACTTCCTTCGCCTTCTGCTTCGGGCTCTTCCCGCGGAGGTCGGCGAGGCCGAACTCGGTGACGATCGCGGAGATGTCGTGCTCGGTGTGGTCGATGTGCGTCGCGAAGGGCACGATCGCCGAGATCTTCCCGTCCTTGGCGGTCGCCGGGGACATGAAGATCGTGTACGCCGAGTTGCGGGCGAAGTCGGCCGATCCGCCGATGCCGTTCTCGATGCCCTTGCCGGCGATGTGCGTCGAGTTCACGTGGCCGTAGATGTCGGCCTCGACGAACCCGTTCATGGCGATGCAGCCCAGGCGCCGGATGACCTCCGGGTTGTTCGAGACGTCCTGCGGGCGCAGGATGATCTGCTTCCGGTAGCGGTCGATGTTCTTGTTGAACCGCTCCTGCCCGGCGGGCGAGACCGAGAACGCGGTCGCGGACGCGATGCGGAGCTTGCCCGAGTCGAGCATGTCGAGCATGCCGTCCTGGATGACCTCGGTGTAGCTCGTCATGTTCTCGAACGGCCCCTCGTTGAGGCCGACGAGCACGGCGTTCGCGATGTTGCCGACGCCCGACTGCAGCGGGGTGAGGGTCTTCGGGAGCCGGCCGGCCTTCACCTCGGCGCCGAGGAAGTCGAGGATGTGGCCGGCGATGGCCTTGTGGATGGGCTCGGGCGCCTTGAACGCCGAGTTGCGATCCGGGTAGGTCGAGACGACGATCGCCGCCACCTTGGAGACGTCGATCTTCAGGGTGGGCGAGCCGATGCGGTCGTCCGCCTTGAGGACCGGGATGGGCTGGCGCTCACCGTGCTTGCCGGTGACCGAGTAGATGTCGTGCATCCCCTCCAGCCGCTCGTCCTGCCACTCGTTGACCTCGAGGATGTACTTCTCCGCCACGTCGAAGTAGGCGGTGTTGGCGCCGCAGGAGGAGGAGAAGACGAGGGACCCGTCCTCCTTGATCTTCGTGACCTCGATGAGCGCGAAGTCGATCTTGTTGTCGGGGCGGCCGTAGTAGCCGTACCGGACCAGCGACCCGGCGTGCGACAGGTGCATGTCCTGGTACTCGATGGCGCCCTCGTTGATCCGCTGGCGCATCATCGCGTCGCCGTTGTACGGGAACCGGAAGCTGATGGACTCCGTCAGCGCCATCGCCTGGTCGAGCTCGGGGCCGGTGGAGGCGCCGGTCAGCATGCTGACCCGGAACGGCTTGCCCTTCATCCGCTCCTCGATGGCCCGCTTGGAGAGCGCGATCGGAACGGCCTTCGGGTACCCGGCGCCGGTGAACCCGGAGGCGCCGACGACGGCACCGTTCGGGATGAGGGCGGCGGCGGCCTCGGCGGACATCACCTTCGCCTTGAGCCCCTTGTGGAGAATCCGGTCAGACATGCGATCAGCCTCCGTTGTGATCGTCGAAAGGTCGGTACCACTCCGAGTACAGCGAACCGATTGCGCGTGCTGTCGCGAACTCGTTGCGCCGGCGTGCTGCGAACGTGTTGCGCGGGTGGAGGGGCAGATTAGCGCGGACGGGGGCTGGGAAGGAAGAGGCTGCGCACACCCGGCGCGACGATTCAGGCCGCTAAATACCGATTGATGCGGTCGATGATGTCGCGCAGTGCGTCGTGGCGCACCGAGGGCCTTCCGCCGCCCGCCGCCTCCGACATGAGACCCTGGCTCACCAGCCACTCGAAGGCGTTCTCCAGGGTGGCCTTCGAGAGGGCCTCGCGGAGGGCGATCCGGCCGGCGAGGAACTCGGCCCGGCCGCGCTCCAGCGCCTCCCTCACCAGCGCCTTCATCTCGCCGCCGCCGCGCCTGGCCGTGTCGCCGTCGGCCGCGAGCGCCGTCTCGGCCGCCAGCCGGTACGCCTCCAGGTAGGCGCGGGTGAACTCCGCGAGGAACGCGAGCAGGTCGCGCTCGCCCCCGAGGCCGACGCGGCCCGGGGCACGGTCCGCCGCACCCACGCGGACGAGGAACGCCACGTTCTGCTCGAAGATCTCCTCGAAGGTCGCACCGACCCGGTACATGAACTCGAGCTTGAAGAGCCGGGACAGCCAGAGCGCCCGCTCGCGCGCCTCGTCGATCGGACAGCTCTCCCCGCCGGCCCGGATCGCGGCGGCCAGCAGCGCGGGCGCGACGTAGCGGTGGATGACGGCGTTGCGGTGGTAGTCGAGCACCGCGCGCTTCTCGTCCGGCACCAGGTAGATGGTCTCCCCGGCCGCCACCTCGACGCGGACCACGCCGCCCGCCGCGAGCCGGCGGATGGCGTCGGCGATCGGGCCCGGCTGGCGGGGATCGCTCGGCGCGCCGGCGAGGTCGCGCCCGAACCGGGCCCCGCCCTCGGCCGCCGCGTAGCGGAGCAGCTCCACCCGGCGCGCCACCTCGGCCGCGGCGATGCCGCGCCGGACGTGGGAGAGGAGGGCGGCCGCCACCAGCCCCACGGGCGTGATGGTCACCGCGCGGCTGATGCCGTACGCGACCCGGTTCGCCACCGCCTGGACCAGGCGCCGCTTCGCCTCGGCGGGCGCGTCGCGCGATCCCGGCGCGAGCGGCGCCGCGGTGATGGCGCTCGTGGCCTCGCCGGTCCAGTCCTCGTCCACGGTGAGCGACGCGGCCCGGTCGCCGAGGCGCTGCCGCGCCAGCTCCCGGAGGGAGATGGGCTCCTCGAACTGGACGTAGAGCCGCTCGTAGCGGCGCAGGAGCACCCGCGCCGCGCCCAGCAGCCCGCGCAGGTTCTCCTTCTTCTTCTCGCCGCCGGCGAGCTCCTGGGCGTACGCCGAGGCCTCGATGAGCTTCTCGTAGTCGATGGAGGTCGGGACGAAGACCACGTCGTCGGCCGCGCCCTCCAGCCAGGCGTCCACCTCCATCGAGATGAGCCCGGTCTTGGGGAAGAGCAGCTTGCCGGTGCGGCTCCGGCCGCCCTCCACGTAGAACTCCTGCGGGAACCGCTCGCGGAGGAGGTACTTCACGTAGGCGCGCAGCACCGCGGTGTAGATCCGGTCGCCCTTCACCTTCCGGCGGATGAAGAAGGCGCCGCCGCGGCGGGCGATGGCGCCGAAGGGCCAGAAGGCGAGGTTGATGCCCGCGGCCACGTGGGGCGGCGTCATCCCGTGGTCGTAGAGCACCAGCGGGAGGACCAGGAAGTCCACGTAGCTCTTGTGGCTCGGCACCAGCACGATGGGCGCGCCGGCGGCGGCCCGCTTCGCCCGGGCGAGCCCCTCCTCGTCCACCTCGACGCTGGTGTAGAGGCGGTCGAAGATGCGGGCGAGCAGGGGGCGTACCACCGCGATGAAGCGCGGGTCGTAGCGGCTGGCGATCTCCTTCAGGTCGCGCCGGGCCTCCGCCGCCACCGCCTGCGGCGCCCGGTCCGTCTCGCGCACCACCGCGGCCATCGCGGCGCGGAGGGTGCGGTCGCGGAGCACGAGCTCGCGCACGCGCGCCGGCGCCTTGATGGGCGGCCCCACCGCGGTCCGGAACTCGCGGGCGAGGTGCTGGTGGAGGACGCCCCGGACCTTGCGCGCCAGCACGGCGTCGGGCTCGCCGGGCCGCTCTGCGAGCGCCGCCTTCAGGTCGAGGGGGCGGCCCACGCCCAGGAAGGCGCGGCGGAAGTTGCGCAGGAAGGCGATGGCGTTGGCGAGGGCGGAGGGCGCCTCGGGGGAGCCGAAGAAGACGTCGAGCGGGGACGGCTCCAGCCGCTGGGCGCGCCTGCTCCACACCAGGAGCGCCGGGACGAGCAGGATCGGCTGGAACAGCTCGCGCTGCAGCCGCACCAGCGTGGCGAAGGGATCCTTCTCGGTCGGCCGGCCCAGGAACACGACCGCCGCGTCGCCCGAGCGCGCTGCCTCCTCCAGGGCGCGGCGGGAGCGGCGCACGCGTGCCAGCCAGCCGAAGGGCCCGGGGAACCCCTGCGCGGCGCGGAGCGGGGGCAGGCCGTGGCGGCGAAGGAACCAGCGCAGGTAGAGGAAGTTGAGGAGCCCCGCCGACCGCATCACCACCACGAGGCTTCCGCGCGAGGCGAGCTGGAGCAGCTCCTGCGGCGCGTCCTTCGGGACCCGCACCGGCTCGAACCACCGCGAGAGGCCGCCTCGCGCCGGCGCGGGCGCGGCCGGCGCGGGAGGAGACGGGGCGTCGGGCACGCCGGGAGTCTAGCAGCGGCGCGCCCGCCGCGACGGCGAAATGGGCCGCCGCGCCTCTCTAGCCGCGCCGCTTCACCCGGCCTTCCTTGTCCAGGTAGAAGGGCTCCACCAGCAGGGCCTCGACGCTCGGCCGGAACCCCTTCACGTCCGCGCCGAGGTCCGCCAGCGCGCCCAGCACCTCGCCGCGCACCCGCGCGTTGTCGCGGTCCCGCAGCAGGAGCTGGATGAGCGCCTCGCGCCCGCGCTCGCTCGGGCCGAGCGCCGCGAGCGCCCGGGTGGCGCTGATGCGGACGTCGTCGGAGAAGTCCTCCAGGAGCGTCACCAGCGCCTCCTCGATCCCGGGCGATGCCGCGCCGGCGTGGTGCTCGACCAGCCACTTGAGGAGCACCAGCTTCTTGTCGGGGTCGCGGGAGTAGACGCGCCCCAGGTGCGCCAGCTCCTTCACCACCGTCTCCATCACCCGGTCCGGGACGATTCCGGCCAGGGCGCGGAGGCCCCAGGCCACGCCGTCCTCCTGCTCGTGGACGAAGCCCTCCAGCGCCGGGACCGCGTCCTGCCCCGCCTCCACCAGGATGCGGCGGGTGGTCTCCTTCTCCTCGTCGTCCGTGATGCCGGGCTCGACGAGGACGGTGAAGCGCAGGCACAGGGTGGAGAGCGCCGCGGGCGTCCCCATGGAGCCGAGCTGGTCGATGACCTTCTGGCGGTTCTCGGGCGGCCCGTACCTCTCGGTCAGCCTCCTGGCGAGCTTCCGGAGCTGGTTCCGCTGGCGGTCCTCGCGCGACGCGAAGAGGTCGAACAATCCCATGGTATGGCCTCCGGCGCCGGACCCCCTCCGGGCGCGAACGTTCTACAACGAGATGCCGGCGCGCGGGTCTCCCTCGTAGAGCCCCTCCAGCGGCTTCACGGCCTTCGCCAGCCGCTCGCTGCGGGCGGGGAGGACGATCTTCACGACGGCGTAGAGGTC
>DATIWK010000107.1:0-3790 GCA_035519395.1 Anaeromyxobacteraceae bacterium
GTCGCTCCCGATGCTCTGGGAGTTCCCGGGCGGCCGGGTCGAGCCGGGCGAGACCGACGAGGGCGCGCTCGCCCGCGAGCTTCGCGAGGAGATGGGCATCGAGGTCGACGTCGCCGATCGCGTGATCCACGTGGAGCACGCATACCAGGACTACGACATCGACTTCTGCGTCTACCGCTGCCGCTTCCGCGCGGGGCCGATCCGGCACGTCCGCGTGCACGATCACCGCTGGGTGCGCCCCGACGAGCTCGACCAGTACGAGTTCCCACCCGCGGACGAGAAGAGCATCGCGAAGCTGCTCGACCTCTGAGCGCCGTGGCGCGCCCGGCGAGCCTTCCACCGGCGCCTCCGCGACCGGCAGGAGGCGACCGGGCTGGCGCGGCCGGTTGCCCGCGATTACGGAACGACGGGGCGCTGCGCCCGGTCGCGCCTGGCGACGCCGGCGGCCCGACGTTCCCCGGCGTCGAGCGCTTCGAGCATCGACGGCACTGGCCGGGGTCGCGAGCCGCGGCCGACGCGTCCGGCTCCGGGGACGACCGTTGAGGAACAGCTCCAGCCACGAGGCGCGCAAGGCGCTCTTCCAGCTCGGCATCCGCAGGGGCCACCTGACGCTCTCCGAGATCGACCGGGCGCTTCCTGCAGGCACGCTGTCGCCGGCGGAGCGGTGGTTGCTCTTCTACAGCATGCGAGCGGCGGGGGTGGAGATACGAGACGAGCGCGGCGCGGCGGTCCAGGGGATCCCGGGCGAGCCGCCCTCCACGCCGTAACAGCCCGGATCGAGGGCGTTCGCGTTGACACGCCCGGGCCGGTGCTTAGCTTCGCGGCCGGAGGAAGACCGATGTCGGATGAGCGTCGCGGCGGGGGGCAGACCCCGCAGGCCAACCAGGTCAAGGTCGTGGATCGGCGGCGGTTCCGGCCCGACGGCGGCCCGATGGAGGAGGAGGCCGGGGGTCCGCCGGGGCCCACCGAGGGCGAGGCGGGGGCCGGGCGCGCCGCGGGCGAGGAGCGGGCCGTGGGGGCGGATCCCCGCGACGCGGTGCTCGCCGCCCAGGCCGCGCGGCTCGACGAGCTCTCCCGCGCCTACGCGGCGCTGGTCGAGGACAACAAGGCCTTCCGCGCGCGCCAGGAGCGCGAGCGGACGCGGCTGGTGGAAGCGGAGCGGGCCTCGGTTGCGCAGGGGCTCCTCGAGGCAGCCGACGATCTGGAGCGTGCGCTCGCCGCGGTGAGCGGGGTGGGAGGCTCGCAGGGTGAAGCGCTGCGGACCCTGGTCGACGGGGTCCGGTTGTCGCTCGGTGGTCTCCGGAAGCGGATCGGCGAGCTGGGCGCCCAGCGCCTGACCGTGGTGGGAGAGCCGTTCGACCCGCGCTTCGCCGAGGCCGTCGACACCATCGCCGTGGCCGATCAGGAGCAGGACGGCGTCGTCCTCCAGGAAGTGAGATCCGGCTACCGGATCGGCGATCGCGTCCTCCGTCCCGCCCGGGTCCGGGTGGGGCGCCTGGCGCGCGCGTGAAGATCCGCCGCCCGTGCCGGAACGGGGAATAGAATCGCCGTTCGCGCGTCCTACGACGCGACAGATCGGCTTGCCAGCCCAACCTCCAGGGAGAAACGACATGCGCAAGATCACGACCGCCCTCTCGGCCGTTGCCGCCTCGATCGCGATCGCGGCGGCCTGCGGCTACAACGGCCGCGCCGAGGCGGGGGCGCCGAAGGACGCCGGCGGCCCGCTCTTCCGCGAGGCCACGGCCGCCTCTCCGGCGTCGGCCGAGGCGAGCGTCCCGGTGGGCTCGTCGCTCGCGCCGCTCATCGAGCGGCTCAAGCCCGCGGTGGTGAACATCTCGACGACCACCGTCACCAAGAACCCGCACCGGTTCGGCGTGCGTCCTCCGCGCGGCGGGCGGGGCGGGGGCGGCGGCGAGGGCGGCGACGAGGGGATGAACGAGTTCTTCGAGCGCTTCTTCGGCCGTCCGGCGCCGCCGGAGATGCCGCCCGAGCTGAAGGGGCAGAGCCTCGGCTCCGGGTTCATCCTCAACGGCGAAGGCTACATCCTGACCAACAACCACGTGGTCGAGAACGCGACCGACATCCGCGTGAGGCTCGCCGACCAGCGGGAGTTCACCGCGAAGATCGTGGGGCGCGATCCGCTCACGGACGTGGCGCTCATCAAGCTCGGCAGCACGCCCGCCAACCTCCCCACGGTGGTCCTGGGCGACTCCGACGCGCTCCGCCAGGGCGACTTCGTGGTGGCGCTGGGCAGCCCCTTCGGCCTCTCCGAGACCGCCACGCTGGGCATCGTCTCGGCCAAGCACCGCAACCAGATCAACGCGCAGGGCACCTACGACGACTTCATCCAGACGGACGCGGCCATCAACCCGGGCAACTCCGGCGGGCCGCTCTTCAACCTCCGGGGCGAGGTGGTGGGCATCAACACCGCGATCGTGTCGCCGCAGATCGGGCAGGGCATCGGCTTCGCCGTCCCCATCAACCTCGCCAAGGCGTTCATCCCGCAGCTCCAGGCGAAGGGGAAGGTGACGCGCGGGTTCGTCGGCGTGTCCGTCGGCGAGCTGACGCCCGATCTCTCGCAGGCGTTCGGGCTCCAGGCGGGCACCAAGGGGGCGCTGGTGCAGAACGTGCTCCCCAAGACCCCCGCGGCGAAGGCCGGGATCGAGCCGGGCGACGTGGTGGTGGCGCTCAACGGGAAGGCCGTGGAAACGGCCGGCGAGCTGACCCGCAACATCGCGCTGGTGCCGCCGGGGAACCAGGCGACGCTCACGGTGCTGCGCAAGGGCCAGAAGAAGGAGCTGACGGTGACGGTGGCGACGCGTCCCGACGAGCAGAAGATCGCGCGCGGCGGGCAGGGCGCCGAGGAGGAGGAGGCGCCGGCCGACGCGGGGAAGTCGCCGAAGCTCGGCGTCAACCTGGGTGCGCTCACTCCGGACGTGGCGCAGCGGCTCGGGATCCAGGGCGACCAGGGCGTGGTGGTGATGGACGTCGTCGAGGGCGGCCCGGCCGACCGCGCCGGGATCCGCCGCGGTGACGTCATCCTCGAGGTCCGCGGTCAGGCCGTGACCAAGCCGGACCAGGTGGCGCAGATCGTCGGGAAGATGAAGGACGGCGACATGGCGCTGCTGCGCGTGAAGCGCGGCGATGCCGCCGTCTTCATCGCCGTGCCGGTGGGCGGCCGGCAGTAGCGTTCGGCGCCCTCTCCCCCGCGCCGCGGGGCTGAGGATTCGTCACAACTTCACGCCCCGGGCCCTGCCAGGGCCGGCCCCCTGCTGACGAAGGCGGGTCGGCCCCGCGGCGCCCCCGAGCGTCCGGGCCGTCGCCGCGTCGTCCGGCTCACGATCGCGGCGAGGTTCACCCAAGAGGGGCCGGGCTCCCGGGAGGTGCCGGGGCGGCGACGAGGGCATGCGGTCCACTCTCGCGTGCCCGCCGCTTCCGCCGGGTGAACCTGTCCATCCATTC
Source organism: Anaeromyxobacteraceae bacterium (assembly GCA_035519395.1). Lineage (GTDB taxonomy): Bacteria > Myxococcota > Myxococcia > Myxococcales > Anaeromyxobacteraceae > Anaeromyxobacter. The sequence continues at coordinate 3,463 of DATIWK010000107.1, forward strand.
GTCGCCGAAGGCCTGCCGCGCCGCCTCGTCGTTGTGGGACCTACAGGCGCAGCGAAGCTCCTCCGCGGTGGCGCCGCCGCCACGCGCGTATGGCGTCTTGTGGTCGATCTCGACCTGGTACGTCGAGCCGCAGATCTCGCCGGACGCGAGCTTGAATTGGCAACGCCCGCCGTCGCGTTCCCATACGGCGCGCCGGACCTCGGCGGGCACGTACCGCGACCCGCGCTCCGGCGGCAGGCTCGGGATCTTCGCCTTCCGCGGCTTCGCAACGAGCCCCCTCCGCTTCGCCGAGCGGTCGAGGATGAGGTCCAGGCCCTTCTCCAGGATC
>DATIWK010000108.1:0-6333 GCA_035519395.1 Anaeromyxobacteraceae bacterium
ATCCACTACTACCCGCCGCGCGGCGACAACAAGGAGGGCTGGGACGCGATCGACATCTTCGGGTGGCTCGGTTACCCGATGCAGATCAAGGTCAACTTCCAGTGCCGCGACTCGATCCTGGCGGCGCCGATCGTCATGGACCTCGCGCTGCTCACCGATCTCGCCCAGCGCGCCGGTGAGAAGGGCCCGCAGGAGTGGCTCTCCTTCTTCTTCAAGAGCCCGGTGACGGTGCCGGGGCGCCACCCCGTCCACGATCTCTTCCAGCAGCAGGCGAACCTCCACACGCAGCTGCGCCGGTACGCCGAGGGCGCCGCCGCCGCGCGCGCGCAGAGCGCGGTGGGTTAGGACGGCCGGGCGGCCGCCCGGCGACTCGATGATCGCGGCAGAGCGAATCGCCATCGTCGCGCACGCCCTCGCGGCGATCGCCTCCCTGGTCGCCTTCGCCGTGGCTCGACCCCCGGCGCCGCCCCGGCTGGCCGGCCGTACCGGAGCCCTCGCGGCGGCGGGGCGCTGGGCCTACTGGGCCTCGCGCCCGATGGTCCGCGGCGCGCAGGCGGCCCACCTCTCCGCGAACGCCATGACCGGGGTGGGCGTCGCGCTCACCCTCCTCGCCGCCCTGGCGGCGGGCGCGGGGTCCTTCGGCTGGGCCGCGCTCCTGCTGCTGTGGGGCGGGGCGTGCGACATGCTCGACGGGGAGCTGGCGCGCGCCACGGGAACGGCGAGCGCCGCCGGAGCGTTCCTGGACTCGAACCTGGACCGCGTCTCCGAGATCGCCCTCTTCGCGGGCCTGGCCGTGGCCTTTCCGGACCGCGCCGGCGTGCTCTGGGCGGGAGGCGCGCTCGTCGCCTCGCTCATGGTCTCGTACGCCCGGGCGCGGGGCGAGGGGCTCGGCGTCGCGTGCCCGCCCTTCGGCCTGGAGCGGCCTCACCGGCTGGTGCTGATGCTCGCCGCCCTGGTCGCCGCCCCCTTCCTGCCGCGGCGAGAGGCGGTGGCCGTCGTCGAGCTGGCCTGCGCGGCGGTGGCCGTCGGCGCGGGCGCCACCGCCGCCGGGCGGATGGTGGTGATCCACCAGCTCCTCCGCCGCGGGCGGGAGCCCGGGCGCGCGTCGGGACCGAGGTGACGGCGTGCGCGTGTGCGTCATCACGCCGTACGACCTGTCGCACGAGGGCGGCGTGAACCGCCACGTGCGGAGCCTGGCGCGCGCGCTCGGTGCGCTCGGCCACGAGGCCCGGGTGCTCGGCCCGGCCAGCGGCCCCGTCCCCGAGGGCTGCGACGGCTTGCGGGGCGTGGTGCCGGTCCCCGCCAACGGCTCGGTGGCGCGCATCGGCCTCCTGGTCCCGCCGCGCCGCGTCCGCGACTACCTGGACGCCCACGCCTTCGACGTCGTCCACGTGCACGAGCCCATCGTGCCCGGCCCCGGCCGCCACACCCTGCGGCTCGCCACCTGCCCCGTGGTGGCCACCTTCCACGCCAACGCCGAGCACGAGCTGCCGCTCCTCCGGCTGGTGCGCTTCTTCGCCTCGGCCGGGCTGGGCCGCGTGGACCGCGCCATCGCCGTGTCGCGGCAGGCGAAGCGCTTCTCGCGGACCATCTACCGCGGCCACACCGCCGTGATCCCGAACGGCGTGGACCTGGCCCGCTTCCACCCGGCCGCGCGCGAGCCCGGCGCGGACCATCCGGCGCGGCCGGTCGAGGTCCTGTTCGTCGGGCGCTTCGGCGAGCCGCGCAAGGGCCTGGCGGTGCTGGTGGAGGCGGTGCGGCTTCTTCGCGCCAGCGGGCGCGCCGCCGCCGTGCGGGTGGTCGGCGCGGGCCCGGCGGAGCGGTTCGCCGAGGCGTCGCAGCAGCTCGGGGTCCGCTTCGAGGGACGCCTCGACGACGCCGCCCTGGCGCACTTGCTGGCGCGGGCGGACGTGCTCTGCGCCCCCTCCACGGGAGGCGAGAGCTTCGGGATGGTGCTGGTCGAGGCGATGGCGGCCGGCTGCCCGGTGGTGGCGAGCGACATCCCCGGCTACGCCGAGGCCGCCCGCGGGGCGGCGGTCCTGTCGCGAGCCGGCGATCCCGCCGCGCTGGCCGAGACCCTGTGGCGGGTCGGCGGCGACGCCGCGCTGCGCCGACGGCTCTCGGAGCGGGGACGCGCCCGCGCCGAGACGCTCGGCTGGGCGCACGTCGCCGCCCGCGTCCTCCGCATCTACGCCCAGGCGGGCGCGCTGGCGGCGCCCCCCGCTGCCCCGCCGGCGCTCCGCCGCGCCGCGCGCTCCTGAGGTGCCGCGTGGGCCCCCCCTCCTCGCCTCCGCCGCCCGTCGACGACACGCGCTGGTTCTACCGCGGCGCCTACCTGCCCGTGGCGCGGGCCCTCTCGATGTACCACCGCATGACGGTCGAGGGCGCCGCGCCACCCGTCGGCCCGGCCATCTTCGTGACGCTGCACGGCGCCGGGTACTTCGTCCTCGATCTGGTGCTCGCCGGATATCACCTCGCGTGGAAGGCCTACCACGAGCGCGGCGCGCCGAGCGTGCCGTTCCGGATCGTGGCGGCGCAGAGCAAGATCGAGCGGGCGCTCCCCGGGCTCCCCACCGTGAAGCAGCACTTCGGCATCATCGACACGAGCGAGGCGTCGTGCCTCGCGGTGCTCGAGCGCGGCGAGCAGCTCCTGGTGACGCCCGGCGGCATGCGCGAGGCGCAGCCGTCGAGGAGCTTCTACCGGCTCCGCTGGGAGGGGCGCTACGGGTTCGTCCGGCTGGCGCTCAAGACCGGCGCGCCCATCGTGCCGATGGCCGTGGTCGGCGGCGCGGAGGCGTACCCGGGGCTGCGCTGGGGCAAGCTGTCGCTCTGGTCGCCCGTCCCGCTGCCGGCCCGGCTCACGCTCGCGCTGGGCGAGCCCATCGCCGTCGCCAAGGCGCCCGACGCGGCGCACGACCTCGCCGTGGTGAAGCCCATCCAGGAGCGGGCCTGGCGCGAGACACAGGCCCTCTACGACCGGCTCCTCGCGCGCCGGAAGGGGCCGTGAGCGTCGTCCGGATCTCCAGCGACTGGCACCTGGGCCCCGGCAGCCCGCCCGGGCACGGACGGCTCGCCGCGGCGTTCCTGGCGCGGGCCCGGCGGGACGGCGCGCGGGTGGTCCTGAACGGCGACGTCTTCGACGACCTGTTCGCCGGGCCCGGGCGGGCCGAGGCGGCGCACCCGGACGTGATGGCGGAGCTGCGCGCGCTCGAGGCCGCCGCGCTCGTCGCCCGCACCGCGGGGAATCACGATCCGGACACGGGGGTGGCGCGCGTGGTCCTGGAGGTGGCGGGCGTGGGGCGCGTGCTGGTCACGCACGGAAACGCCGTCGACCCCATCAACAGCTCGCCGCTGGGCCGGCTGGGCGACGGCATCTCCCGGCGCTACGGCCGGACCGCCCTGGTCCGCGGCGCGGCGAAGGTGGCCGAGGTCGCGGCGCGCGCCGTCGCGGGGCGGCGCATGGTGGAGATCTTCTCGCGCCGGTGCCGCGCGGCGGTGGAGCGCGAGGGGTTCGCCCTGGGTGTGTTCGGGCACGTGCACGCAGCCCATCTGGTCGCGGGCGACCGCTACGCCAACGCGGGGTGGCTCTCGGACCAGGGGCTCGAGTACCTGGAGCTCGGACCGGGCGGATCCCGCCTCGCCACGCTCCGTCCGTCGGATCTCGAGGCCGCGGAAATCTCCGGCCCGGTTTTGAGGTAGATCTCGGGGCGCGAGTTTTCCCGCGACCACGACTCCATGGGACTTTCCGAACGCTGGGTCCGCTTCGCAGATCGGCGCCGCGCCTCCCTGCTGATCCTCTGCGCGCTGGCGGCGATCCTGGGAGCCATCGGCACGGTGCGGTTGTTCGGCGACCTGCGCCCCGACCTCTCGGAGCTGCTCCCGCGCAACAGCCGCAGCGCCCGGGATCTGGAGACCGTCACCCGGCGGGTGGGCAGCTTCGCCGAGCTGTCGATCGTGGTCCACGGCGCGGACGCCGGCACCCTCGAGCTCTTCGCGGACGACCTCGCCGAGAAGCTCCAGGCGCTCCCCCGGGACCTCGTCCGCTGGGTCGAGTGGCGCACCGACGCGCCGGCCGAGTTCTTCAAGAAGCGGTTGCTCCTCTTCCCGCCCCGCGAGGACCTGGAGGCGCTCCGCGATCGGCTCCGGGCGCGGCTGGAGTGGGAGCAGGCCCGGGCCCGGGGGAGGGCGAGCGGCCCGGCGCCCGACGTCGAGGCGCTCGTCGAGCGGCTGGTCGACCGTGCCGGAGCGGAGGGCGAGGCGGATGAGCCTCGCTCCGGGCGACCGGAGGGCCGGGGGGTGGAGCGCCCTCCGGCGGGGACGAAGCGCGGCCCGGGACGGTTCCGCGACGGCTACTACGTCGGAGAGGTGCCGGGTCGCAGGCCGGGGGAGAAGATCACCGCCCTGGCGCTCCTGGTGCGGCTGGCGGGGCCGCAGGACGACTTCCGGCGGGTGGTGAAGCTCGACCGGCTCGTGAAGCAGGCGGTCGCCGAGCTGGAGCCGGGGAAGTACGCCCCTGGCCTCGCCGTCGCCTACGGCGGCTACGTCGCCTCCAACATCCACGAGCACGACGCCCTGGCCCAGGACCTCGTCCTCGCGACCGCGCTGGTGCTCCTCGCGGTGGCCGGGGCCGTCACCGTCTACAACCGCACCTGGAAGGCGGTGTTCGGCGTGGGCCTCCCGCTCATGGCCGGCACGCTCGTCACCTTCGGCATCGCCGACCTGCTGGTCGGGCACCTCAACTCCAACACCGCCTTCCTCGGCTCCATCGTGGTCGGGAACGGCATCAACGTCGGCCTCATCCTCTTCGCGCGCTACCTGGAGGAGCGGCGGCACGGGCGCGAGCCGCTCGGCTCCATGGTGACCGCCGTGCAGGCGACCTGGCTCGCGACGCTCACCGCGGCGCTGGCCGCGGGCGCCTCCTACGCGTCGCTCATGTCCACCGACTTCCGCGGGTTCAACCAGTTCGGCCTCATCGGCGGCCTGGGGATGGCGCTCTCCTGGATCTCCTCCTACGCGATGACCCCGCCGCTGGTCCTCGCCTGGGAGCGCCGGACCTCCCTGATCCGGTCCGGTCAGCGCCCGGCCCGGCCCCTCTTCACGCTGGCCGTCTCCCACGCGGTGGAGCGCGCGCCGCGGATCACGGTGCTCGCGGCGGTGGCCCTCTCCGCCGCATCGGTCTACTTCGTGGCGCGCTTCGCCCGGGACCCCATCGAGTTCGACTTCCGCCGGCTGCGCGACCAGTCGGCGCTGGTGGAGGGCGGCACCTCGTGGTGGGACGAGCGGGTGGACGCGCTCTTCGGCCAGCACCTCACGCCCACCGTCCTGCTCGCGCGCGACGAGGGCGAGGCCCGCGAGATCGCGCGGCGCATCGAGGCGCACCGCGCGGCGGCGCCGGGGACCACCCTCGGCGCGGTGCTCTCGGTGAACGCCTTCGTCCCGGACGGGCAAGCGGAGAAGCTGCCGGTGGTGCGCGAGATCCGCGCGCTGGCCACCCCCGAGAACCTCCGCTTCCTGGCGCCCGACCAGCAGATGGCCGTGCGGCAGGTGATCCCCCCCGCAAACCTCGCGCCCTTCTCGGCCCGGGACCTGCCCGAGGAGGTCCGCCGCCAGCTCACCGAGGCGGACGGCCGGGTCGGCACGCCGGTGCTGGTCTACCCGGCGTCGTCGCTCGACGTCTGGAACGGCCGCGACGTCATCCGGTTCGCGGACGAGCTGCGCGCCATCCCGCTGCCGCGCGCGGACGTCCCCATGGCCTCCGCGATGCTGGTGTTCGCGGACGTCCTCGCCGCCATCTCCAACGACGGTCCGCGCGCGACGCTCCTCTCGCTCGCCGGCGTGGCGGCCCTGGTCCTGATCGCGTTCGGCCTCGGCCGCCGCAGCGTCCGCTCGCTCGCGGACGCGGGCTGGGTGCTCGCCTCGCTGGCGGTGGGCGTTCTCTGGTTCGGCGGGCTGGCGGGCGCCACGCGCATCCGGCTCAACATGCTCAACTTCATCGCCCTGCCCATCACCTTCGGCATCGGCGTGGACTACGCCACCAACATCTTCCAGCGCAGGCGGCTCGACCACGCCCGCGCCATCTCCGACATCGTGCGGACCACGGGCGGCGCGGTGACCCTCTGCTCGCTCACCACCATCATCGGGTACTCGTCGCTGCTGGTGGCGCGCAACCAGGCCCTCATCTCGTTCGGCCTGCTCGCGGACCTGGGCGAGATCGCCTGCCTCGCGGCGGCGCTCTTCGCGCTCCCGGCGCTCCTGCGCTGGCGCGAGCTGCGGCTCGCGGCGCGGCCCGCCCCGCGCGCCGACCTCGCGCCCCGGCCCTAGCGCGTGCCGGGC
>DATIWK010000109.1:0-36564 GCA_035519395.1 Anaeromyxobacteraceae bacterium
CGATGCGCTCCACGACCAGGCCCACCGCCGGGGCGCCGGCGAGCACGGCGATCTGCGCGTCCAGCTCGGGCGCGCGCTGCGCTCCTCCCAGCGCGGTCCCCAGGTGGACGGCGATCACCGGGAGGCCGCGGCAGAGGAAGGTGCCGAGCACGTGGGCCGGGGCTCCCGGCATGGGACGCGTCTCGACCAGGCGGACGACCTCGCGCACCCGGGTCGAGGCGATGAGCGCCCGCCGGCCGGCGGCCCGGACCACCAGGTGGAGGCCCGGCAGCGTCTCGCCGCCCAGCGAGGCCAGCTCCGCCTGCGCGCGCTGGATCTCGACCTCGAGCTCGCGCAGGCGTACCGCCAGCGAGGCGCGGCGGGGCTCGCCCCCGCCCGACGGCGTCCGGTCGCTCATCCCACCGGAAAGCGTACCCGTTTTCGCAGGAATCCCAAGCCCCTCGACCGCCAGACGTCATCCGTGGTGGGCTGCGCGCTCCCACTGGAGCGCTCCGCCCCCCACGCCCCCCGGGAGTCGCTCCGGGCGCAGGCTCATCCGCCTGCGCCCTGCGCCGCAGGGCGCGGTTCACGGCGCGGCCGGCTCCCCCTGGACGCGTGGGTCGCTGGCCGCCTCGCGCCAGCCCTCGGGCGTCACGCGGACGGCCTGGGCGTTGCCCCAGGGACGCTCCGCGAAGCGCAGCCGGTGCCCGCGCGCCTCCAGGGCTCTCGCCGTGGCTTCCTCCAGGCCGCCGGGCTCCACCTGGATCGCGTCGGGCTGCCACTGATGGTGTATGCGAGGGGCGCCGAGCGACTGCGACAGGGACATACCGTCGTCCACGAGGTGGGAGATCACCTGGGCCACGGTGGTGGGGATGGTCGAGCCCCCTGGTGCTCCGACCGCGAGCCAGAGGCGGCCGTCCGGACCGAAGACCAACGTGGGCGCCATGGAGGAGAGGGGCGTCTTGCCGGGCGCGGGCGCGTTGGCGCCGCGCCCCACGAGCCCGTAGGCGTTGGGGACGCCGGGTGCCGGCTCGAAGTCGTCCATCTCGTCGTTCAGGAGGATGCCGGTGCCCGGGACCACGACGCACGAGCCGAAGGGCACGTTGATGGTCGTGGTCATCGCCACGGCGTTCCCCTCGCGATCGACGACCGAGATGTGCGTCGTGTGCGTGTCGGGTTGGAGCGGAGGGCCAGGCGGAGGAGCCTGGCCCGGGAGCGACCAGGGGTCTGGGGGGCGTCGCCCCCCAGCAAGATCGTTCGGAGCGACCGGGGGGGTGGGGGGGGCGTCCAGCTCCCCCGATGAGACTGTCCGATCGCCCACTGCGGCGTGGAGCGCCACGGCGAACGCGGGCGAGACCATCTCCTCCATCGCGATGGCCGCGCCGGGCACCCGATCCGGGTCGCCCAGGAGCACGCGCCGGGCGAAGAGCCGCTTCTCGATCTCCACCATCGCGTGGAGGAAGCGCTCGGGCCGGTAACCGCCGGCGCGCGGGTCCTCCGGCTCCAGCGCCTGGAGGAGCGCGATGACGATGGCGCCGCCCGCGGACGGCAGCGGCATCGAGACCAGGCGGTGGCCGCGGTAGCGCCCCTCGAGCGGCACGCGCTCGCGGACGCGGTAGCGCGCGAGGTCCTCGACCGTCAGCATGCCGCCGTCCTCGCGAACGGCGCGGGCGATCCGCTCGGCGAGGGCGCCGCGCTGGAGGGCGGCCGGATCGCGCCCCACCAGGCGCAGCGTGCGGGCGAGGTCGGGCCGCACCAGCCTCCACCCCGGCTCCGGCGCCGCGGGCCTGCCGTCCGGGCCGCGGCGGAGCAGCTCCCGCGCCGCGGCGGGGCGCTCCGCGAGACAGGTGAGCCGCTCGCGCGCCATCGCGGCGTAGTGGGCGTTCACCGGGAACCCGCGCTCGGCGAGCCGCGCCGCGGGCTCGACCAGCTCCCGGAGCGGGCGCGTCCCGAACCGGCGCGCGACCTCCGCGTAGCCGGCCACCGCGCCGGGGACGGCGATGGCCAGGCCGCCGTCGAGCGAGCGTCGCGGCGCGCCGCCCGCGAACATGTCCGGCGCGGCCGCCGCCGGCGCGACCTCGCGGAAGTCGATGGCGTGGACCTTCCCCTCGCGCGCCACGTGGACGAGCGCGAACCCGCCGCCCCCGAGGCCCGACGACTGCGGCTCGACGACCGAGAGCGCGAACGCGGCGGCGACCGCCGCGTCGGCGGCGTTTCCTCCCGCCCGCAGGACCGCTGCCGCGGCCTCGCTGGCGAGCGGATGGGCGGTGGCGACGGCGCCAGCCGGGGAGACGGCGGTGGCGCCGAGGACGACGGCGAGGAGCGCGAGCATGCAGGCGTTGTAGCGCCCCCGCGCCCGCGCGCCAGCCTGGCGTCCCGGCGAGGGGCGAGGGGGATCCCGTCACGCCGGCGGTCTTGTGCCGAGGGTGCCGACCGCCCTAGCCTCCGCGGATGGCCACCTCGTCCGGTCTCGCCGCCGTCGTCCTCGCCGCAGGCAAGGGCACCCGCATGAAGTCGCGGAGGGCCAAGCTCCTCCACGAGGCGTGCGGGCGTCCGCTCGGGTGGTACCCGGTGAAGCGCGCGCTGGAGGCGGGGGCGAGCCCGGTGGTGGTGGTGGTCGGTCACCAGGCGGACGAGGTGCGGGCGGCGCTCACCGCGGCGCTGCCGGGCGCGCCGCTCCGGTTCGCCGTCCAGGCGGAGCAGCTCGGGACCGCCCACGCCGTGCTGGCCGCGAAGGAGGCCCTGGCCGCCCACCGCGGGCGGATCGCCATCCTCTCGGGCGACACGCCGCTGCTGCGCGTCGAGACGCTTCGCGCCGTCGCCGACGCCGGCGTGGGCGCCGCGCTCGCCCTCGCCACCATGACGCTCGCCGCGCCGAACGGCTACGGGCGGGTGGTGCGCGACGGCCGGGGGCGGCCGGCGCGCGTCGTCGAGGAGCGGGACGCGAGCGACGCCGAGCGGGCCATCCGCGAGGTGAACGCGGGGCTCTACTGCGCCGACGCCGCCTTCCTGTGGGAGGCGCTGGCGCGGGTGGGCTCGAGCAACGCGCAGCGGGAGTTCTACCTCACCGATCTGGTCGCCATCGCGGCGGCGGGCCCCGGCGCCGTGGCGGTGCCGGTCCCGGCCGAGGAGGCCGCCGGCGTGAACGACCGCGAGGAGCTGGCGCGCGCCGCGCGCATCCTCACCGCCCGGACCGCCTCGGCGCTCATGAAGGCGGGCGTCACCATCGAGGACCCGGCGCGCTTCGACTGCGACGAGGGGGTCGAGATCGGCGCCGACACCGTGATCGAGCCGGACGTGCGCCTCCGCGGGCGCACCCGCGTCGGCGCGGGCTGCCGCATCGGCCAGGGCTCGATCCTGCAGGACGCGGTCCTCGCCGACGACGTGACGGTCCGGCCCTACACGGTCATGGAGGACGCGCGCGTCGGCCGCGGCGCGGTGCTCGGGCCCTTCGCGCGGCTGCGCCCGGGGACGGACCTCGCGGAAGACGTCCACGTGGGAAACTTCGTAGAGACGAAGAAGGCCCGGCTCGGGAAGGGCGCCAAGGCGAACCACCTCACCTACCTCGGCGACGCGGAGATCGGGGAGCGGGTCAACGTCGGCGCCGGGACCATCACCTGCAACTACGACGGGGAGAAGAAGCACCCGACGCGCATCGGCGACGGCGCGTTCATCGGCTCCGACTCGATCCTGGTCGCCCCCATCGAGATCGGCGCCGGCGCCTACGTCGGCGCAGGCTCGGTCGTGACCAAGGCCGTGCCCCCCGGGGCGCTCGCCGTCGGCCGCGCGCAGCAGGTCAACAAGGAGGGCTGGGTGGCCGCGCGGCGGGCGAGGGCGCAGCGGAAGGAGTAGCCCGCACCCGCGCTGGGCGGGGGTGCGCCGCGTGAGCCGCCGGGCGGGTCTGTGGTACAAGCCCCGGGGGAAACGCGAACATGTGCGGAATCGTCGGGTACGTCGGACCGAGGCAGTGCGTCGACCTCATCGTGGGGGGGCTCCGGAAGCTGGAGTACCGGGGCTACGACTCGGCGGGGATCGCGGTGGTCGGCCCGAACGGACTCGCGCTGCAGCGCGCCAAGGGGAAGCTCGCGAACCTCGTCGCGCTCCTGAAGGAGAAGCCGCTCGCGGGCACCACCGGGATCGGGCACACCCGCTGGGCCACCCACGGAAAGCCCTCGGACGAGAACGCCCACCCCCACGCCTACCGCGGGGTCGCCGTCGTCCACAACGGCATCATCGAGAACCACCTGGCGTTGAAGAGCGCCCTCTCGGCGCGCGGGCACAAGTTCGCGTCCGAGACCGACACCGAGATCTTCGCGCACCTCATCGCCGACGCGCTCGACGGCGGGGCGAAGGACCTGCACGCCGCGGTCCGCGCCGCGCTGGAGCAGGTGCAGGGCACCTACGCCATCGCGGTGGTCTCCGACAAGCGGCCCGCCGAGATCGTGGCCGCCAAGAACGCGAGCCCGCTCGTGGTCGGGTTCGGCAAGGGCGAGAGCTTCCTCGCCTCCGACGTGCCCGCGATCCTGGAGCACACCCGCGAGGTCGTCTACCTCGAGGAGGGCGAGCTGGCCGTCCTCACGCCGGACGGCGTCGCGGTGTACGGCCGCGACGGCGCGGCGGCGAAGCGCGCGCCGCGGAAGATCGAGTGGAGCGCGGTGGCCGCCGAGAAGGACGGCCACAAGCACTTCATGCACAAGGAGATCTTCGAGCAGCCGCGGGCGGTGGCCGACACCATCCGCGGCCGCGCCTCGCTGGAGCAGGGTGACGTGGTGCTCGACGGCGTGGACCTCGACGAGGGCTACGCCCAGGGGCTCGAGCGCATCGTCATCGTCGCCTGCGGCACGAGCTGGCACGCCGGGCTGGTGGGGCGCCTCATGATCGAGGCGCTGGCGCGGGTGCCGGTCGAGGTGGAGCTGGCGAGCGAGTTCCGCAACCGCGACGTGCTCGTCTCGCCGCGCGTCATGTGCCTGGCGGTGTCTCAGTCGGGCGAGACCGCCGACACCCTCGCGGCCGTGAAGGTGGCCCGCGCCAGGGGCGCCCGCGCCTTCTCGATCTGCAACGTGGTGGGGTCGGCCATCCCGCGCGAGTGCGACGGCGGCACGCTCTTCACCCGCGCCGGCCCCGAGATCGGCGTCGCCTCCACCAAGGCGTTCACCACGCAGCTCGCGGCGCTCTACCTGCTGGCGGTGCGGCTGGGCCGCCTGCGCGGCGCGCTCGGCGCCGAGGCCGCGCGCCGGCACCTCGAGGCGCTGCGGCACGTTCCGCTCTGGATGGAGCAGATGATCCGGCAGGAGCCGGCGGTGATGCCGGTCGCCCGGCGCTGCGTGGCCGCGCGCGACGTGCTCTTCCTCGGCCGCGGCGGCCAGTACCCGGTGGCGCTGGAGGGCGCGCTCAAGCTGAAGGAGATCTCGTACATCCACGCCGAGGGCTACGCCGCCGGCGAGATGAAGCACGGCCCCATCGCCCTCATCGACGAGCAGCTCCCGGTGGTGGTGCTCGCCACGCGCGAGCCGGCCTACGAGAAGACGCTCGGGAACATGGAGGAGGTCCGCGCCCGGGGCGGCCACGTGTTCGCGGTGGTGTCGGAGGGCGACACGCACGCCGCGAGCCTCGCGGAGGTCGCGCTCACCGTCCCGGAGGCGCCGCCGCTGCTCGCGCCGCTCCTCTCCATCGTCCCGCTCCAGTTCCTCGCCTACCACGTCGCGGATCTGAAGGGCACGGACGTGGATCAGCCGCGGAACCTGGCGAAGAGCGTCACGGTGGAGTAGCGTCCGCCGCGGGGGCGCCGGAGGCGTCCGCCCCGGCCAGGCCCGCGGACCGCGCGTACATCAGCACGCCGGTGAGCGCCGCCACGGCGGCGAGGACGGCTGTGTGGAGGCCGGAGGCGCGGATCGCCCGCTCCGCGCCCTTCCCGACCACGTCGCGGGACAGCAGCTCGAAGGCGACGAGGGCGAGCGCGGTCACCGCCACGATCGCCCGGGAGAGCCGGGCCCGCGCCCGATCGCTCGCCCCCGCGACGGTCGCGCCGCCGGCGTCTCCGTCCCGGCGTGGCGCCGGACGCAGCACCCGGAGGTCCGCCGCCAGCACCGCGAGGAGCATGAAGGGTCCCAGCAGCGTCACGAGGTGGGCCCAGCGCGAGTCGGGGGACGCCAGCAGCATCACGGCGCAGAGGAAGGCGAACTCCGCCTCCGGGAGGCGGCGGCGGAACCGGTCGCGGGCCACCGCGCCGGCCACTGCCGCGAGGAGTGCCGCCGTCGCGGCCGCGGGGAGGAGCCGCCACAGCGGCATCCCCAGCACGTCCGCCTGGAGCGGGGGCCAGGCGAGGGCGAGCCGCGCCACCACCCCGGCCAGCGACTGGTTCTCGAAGTACGCCACGTGCTCGAGGCCGAGCTTGTCGCCCGAGGCCCGGAACCAGCCGAGGAACAGGCCCGCCACCCGGCCCGGGCCGAACCAGACCGCCAGGGCCGCCACCCAGCCCAGCGCGACGGCGGCGAGCCGGACGAGGAAGCCCCACTGGCGGCGGAGCGCCAGCCACGGCAGGAAGACCCAGGGCGTCACCTTGACGAGCGCGAGGGAGAAGCACAGCGCCGCGGCCCAGGGCGAGCCGCGCCGCAGCATCCGGACCGCCAGCAGCACGAAGGCGAAGACGAACAGGTTGACCTGCCCCAGCTTGAACTCGACGTTGAGGGGGTTCAGGACGGCGGCGAACGGGAGCGCCAGGTACGCGGCCCGCTCCCATGGCCGGTCCGGCACGCGGGGGCGGACCTCCCGCCAGAGGAGGCGCGCCAGCCACGCCAGCGCCGCGAGCTTGAGCGCGTACCAGAGGAACGCCGACACCTTCCACGGCAGGAGCGCGAACGGCGCCAGGAGGAGCGCGAAGGGCGGCGCGTAGTAGACGCGCATCCCGGTGCTGGGGGTGTTGGCGTAGACGTCCGCGCGATCGAGGGCGAAGCGGCCGACCTCGCGGAACGTCTGGAAGTCGTTGCCGCGGACGCAGACGAGGCCGTACCCGATCGCGAGGAGGGCCAGGACGACGGCCGCGGCGATCCGCGTGGCGGGAGGCTCCGGTGCGCCGCACGCGGTGACGGCCCGCGGCGGCGTGGGCGTGGTCATCCGGTGCTCCGCGTCGCGCTCGCCGGGTCCGCACCGGCGCCCGCCAGCCGCCGGAGGTCGCGCACCTTCGCGTGCTTCTGGAGCGTGCCGTGGGCGTGCATCGCGGCCAGGACGAAGCCGTGCAACCCGTCGAGGAAACCGCGCTTCACGAGGTAGGCCCGGACGAAGGTGACGAGGGGGCCGAACACGATGCGAAGAACCGACCCGCGCCTTCCGCGTGCCACCGCCTCCTGCGCCGCGAGCGTGGTGTATCGATCCTGCTTCGCGACGTGGTCCTCGAGCCGCTCGTAGGCGCGGTGCAGGAGGTGCCCCGGGAGCCGCGTCACCGCCACCCCCGGCCCCAGGCGAAGCGACTCGTGCACCCGCGCGCCGTCCCAGGCTGCCAGGCTGCGCGGGAAGAGGCGCACCTTGCGATCCGGGTACTCGAACCCGTGGCGCAGGTACTGGCCGTAGTACCAGTTGAGCCGCGACACGGCGTAGGCGCCCGAGAGGCCCGCGGCCTTCGCCGCCGCGATGGCGGATTGCAGGTCCGGGTCGAGCGCCTCGTCCGCGTCCACGGAGAGGATCCACTCGTTCGCGGCGAGCCGGTTCCCGAGGTTCTTCTGCGGACCGAACCCGAGCCACTCCTGGCGGACCACCCGCGCGCCGAGCCGCTCGCAGATGGCGTCGGTCCCGTCCGCGGACCCCGAGTCCACCACCAGGATCTCGTCCACCACCGGCGCGAGGGAGCGCAGGCACCGCTCGACGTTCCGGGCCTCGTTCCTGGTGATCACCACGGCGGAGATGCGATCCATTGGGGTGGCCACGGTAGCGCGGGTTCCCCGGCCGCGGCAACGCTCCGGAAACGGGCGGCCCGGCGCGACCCGGAGTAGGCTTTCCCGCCGTGGAGGCGCCGAGGAACCACCGGCTGTTCGTGGCGCTCGAGCCGTCCGAGGCGGTGCGGCGGCGCATCGCCCACGCCGAGGCCGCCATGAAGCGCGCCGCGGGCCGCGCCGCCGACGAGGTGCGCTGGGCGCCGGCCGAGAACGTCCACCTGACCCTCCAGTTCCTCGGCGCGGTCCCGCACGAGCGCGTGAAAGCCGTGGCGGAGGCCGTGCGCGCGGTGGCGGCGGGCTCCCGGCCGCTGGCCCTCGAGGTGGAGGGGGCCGGCGGATTCCCCAACGCCCGGCGAGCCCGCGTCCTCTGGCTCGGCCTCGGGGGCGAGGTCCCCGCGCTCGCCGCGCTGGTCGCCGATCTCGGCCGGCGCCTCGCGCCGCTCGGGTTCGCCCCGGAGGAGCGCCCGTTCACGCCGCACCTCACCATCGGGCGCGCCCGCGACGGACGCGGGGCGCCCGGGCTCGGCGGCGCCCTCGCCGAGGCCGCGCTAGCGGAAGGCATGCCCTGGCGCCCCGCCGAGGTGGTGCTGTTCGAGTCGCACCTGTCGCCGCGCGGGGCCCGGTACGAGGCCGTGCTGCGCGCGCCGCTGGGGGGGTGAGGCGGGCGGCGCGCTGCGGAGGCAGGCTGCGCCCGCCGCCGTGGAGCGTCACCCCACGGTGCCCCCGAAGACGCTCCGGACCTGCCGCATCGCGTAACGCCGGACGCGGAGCGGGCGCGGTGCGCCGGTGAGCAGCCGCAGCGCAAACCCGAGGCCCACCGAGCGGCGTGCGCGGTTCCGTTCGCCGCCGGCCGGCACACCGCCGTACTGGCGATAGAGGTACGGGAGCGCCACGTCGTGCTGCTCCATGAGACGTTCCTGCTCCTCTTGCGGCGAGACGCCGAGCGCCTCGTACCAGCGGTTCCCGCCGATGGGCCGGGTGTGGACGACCGGCGCCCCATCCAGAACGGCGATACCCTCGTGCGGATCGCCGAGGATGCGCGGCCAGACGTAGTCCAGCCCCCAGCCCGAGATGCTCCTCGCGAACGTGGGGAGGCAGCGGCGAAGCGCTTCACGCGAGAAGACCGGCGCCATCACCTCGACGAAGTTGGTGAAGCGCGCCAGGAACCTGTCATTCGCCAGCGTGACGATGTGCGACCAGTACGACGGCTCCGCCAGCGCGGGCTGGGCGAGCTGGAGCCGGAGGGCGTGGAACAGCTCGAAGAGCCGTTCGACGCCGCCGGCGTCCACGCGAAGATCGTCGTCCGGGAACCAGAAGGCGTCGTAGCGCTCGAGGGCATCCGGGCGCTCCCGGAACAGCGCCGAGACGCGCGGCCACTTGGTCGTGTTGCGTCCGACCGAGACGGTCGCCGGATCGGAGACCCAGCGCCCCCCGTCGTCGTCGAAGCAGTCGAGCCAGACGTCGTAGGAGCGCGTCGCCGGATCGCCGAGCCACTCGCGGTGTAGGGATCCTGCACCCGCGCGGCACAGGACGAGGTTCCGCATGGTGCCCATTCGGAGACAGGGTAGAGACCGCGCCGTTGCCGGTCAATTTGACCCGGAACGTCCCACCTTCTGCATGCAGTGGGAGCGCGGGTCGACTACGGTGAGGGCCAGACGCGGCGCGCGTCGGTGCCCGTCGATGAATGCTTGAGAAATCGACGCGAACATACTATCTGTACGCGCTTCCAAGGTGGTGGGGATTGGGTCGTGCCGCTGCATCGTGGGCGTGGGCCAGTGGTCCCCCGTGAGACTTTCTAGGCACTGCGGTGCCAGCGCCCTCGGGAAACGACGAAATGCCGGGTCCGAACATCACCGTCGCCATCTGCACGCACAACAACGCGGACATGCTCGAACGGGCGCTCGCGAAGCTCGCCCGCCAGCGTGTGGCGCCGGCGACGACCTGGGAGCTCGTGGTCGTCGACAACCGGAGTACCGACCGGACTCCCGAGACGCTCCACACCTGGTCGGAGCGAGGGGTGTTTCCGGAGATGCGCGTCGTCCGGGAAGAGCGGCTCGGGCTTTCCAACGCGCGCCGCGCCGCGCTGGCCGTCGCGCAGGCGGATCTCATCGCGTTCATCGACGACGACTGTTTCCTCCACCCCGGGTGGATCGCGGAGGCCGTCGCCTTCGCGCGCAGCAGGCCGCGCGCAGGAGCGTTCGGCGGCCGGGTGAGGATCAAGTGGATGTCGCCCCCGACGCAGCTCGGCAGGGCCAGCGAGTGGGCATTGGCGCGTCAGGACCGGGGCAACCGGCAGGTGAAGCTCCCGGACCGGGGCGGCGTGCCGCTGGTCGGCGCCGGACTCGTGGTTCGCCGCGATGCCCTCGACGAGTCCGGCTGGATCGAGCGCGGCAGGCAGATGGGGCGGACCGGGAAGGCGCTCACCTCCGGAGACGACGCCGAGATCTCCTTTCGCATCCGGGCGGCGGGCTGGGAGCTCTGGTACACGCCGACGATGAAGATCGACCACGTCCTTCCCGCCTGGCGGAGCGAGCGCGCCTACCTGGGCCGCCTCCACCGCGCCATCGGCATGACGCTGCCGCACATCTGGATCCTCGGGGGGGTGTACCGGCGGACGCCCCTCAGCGTCCCCTTCTTCGCCCTGGTCGGCCTCGCCCGAGCGGCGAGGAAGCTCCTCTCCGCCCTCAAGTACCTGGTGCTGGGCCGCATGCTCCAGGCGGAGAAACGCCTCATGGCGGCGCAGCAGAACTTCGGGTG
Source organism: Anaeromyxobacteraceae bacterium (assembly GCA_035519395.1). GTDB lineage: Bacteria > Myxococcota > Myxococcia > Myxococcales > Anaeromyxobacteraceae > Anaeromyxobacter. The sequence continues at coordinate 10,665 of DATIWK010000109.1, forward strand.
CTTCCTCGGCGCGTTCGCCCTCCCGCCGCCTGAGGAGGAGCCGCCGGCTCCGCCGCGGCTGCTGCCGTTCGCACAGCGGGCGCAGCCGCGGACCTGAGGGGTCGCGCCGCGAGCGCTCACGCCGACCGCGCGTCGCGCGTGGCGTGCTCCTGACCCTCGAAGATCCGCCAGAGCCGTGCGTACTCGCCGCCCCGGGCGAGCAGCTCGTCATGCGGCCCGGTCTCCACCACCCGGCCGTCCACGATCAGGAGGATCTCGTCCGCGTTCCGGATGGTCGAGAGGCGGTGGGCGATGACGAGCGTGGCGCGTCGTCCGCCGCCGAGCTCCATCAGGCGGTCGAGCGCGCGCTGGACGTCCCGCTCGCTCTCCGCGTCGAGCGCGCTCGTCGCCTCGTCGAGCACGAGGATGGGGGCGTTCTTGAGGACCGCCCGCGCGATCGCGATCCGCTGCCGCTGCCCCCCGGAGAGGAGCACGCCGCGCTCGCCCACCCGCGTCTCGTAACCCATGGGGAGCTGCAGGATGAAGTCATGGGCCTGTGCCGCCCGCGCGGCGCGCTCGACCTCGTCGGCGGAGACGTCGGCCCGGCCGTAGGCGATGTTCGCGCGGATGGTGTCGTTGAACAGCATCGTCTCCTGGCCGACCACTGCGATGTGCTGGCGCAGGCTCTGGAGCGTCACCTCCCGGATGTCCTTCCCGTCCACGGTGATCCGTCCGGAGCGCGGGTCCCAGAACCGGGGGATGAGGTTCGCGATGGTCGTCTTGCCACCACCGGACGGACCGACGAGCGCCACCACCTGGCCTCTCCGGATGGTGAGGTCCACGCCGTGCAGCACCTCGCGATCGCCGTAAGAGAAGCGCACCTGCTCGAACCGGATCGCCTCGCGCACCGTCGGGAGCTGCTCCTTGCCCTCGTCCGGGACGTCCGAGCGGACGTCGAGGATCTCGAAGACCCGCGCGCCCGCCGCGGCCCCGAGGATGGCCGTCTGCCCGACGCGCCCCAGCTGCTTCACCGGCTGGTACAGGAGGAGCACGGCCGCGACGAACGAGAAGAACTTGCCGGGCTGGAGCTGATTGTCGAGGATCTGCGCGCCCACCCACCAGATGGCGAGCGCGATCCCGACGGCTGCCATGACCTCCATCAGCGGTGAGGAGAACGATCGGACCCGCGCGATCCGGCGCTCGAACTTGAGCCAGTTCCCGTTGGCCTGCGCGAAACGTCGCGACTCCCATGCCTCCGCGCAGAAGGACTGGATCACCCGGATCCCGGCGACCGCCTCGAGCGCGAGCTCGGAGATGTACCCGAGCGTGGCCACCGAACTGCCGGTGTTGCTCCGGAGCCGCTTCGAGAACCGGACGACCGGGATCAGCGTGGCCGGGACCGCGCCGAAGGCCATGAGCGACAGCTTCCAGTCGAGGATGAAGCAGTTCGCCAGCATCACGACCACCGTGAGCCCGTCTCGCAGGTAGGTCGCGAGCGCCTCCGTGACCGCGATCTGGACCATCCCGACGTCGGCGGAGAACCGGCTGATGAGGTCGCCCGAGTGGTGCCGCGCGTGGAAGCTGGGAGGGAGCCGTACCAGCTTGTCGAACAGCGCGCGCCGCATGTCCGCGATCATCCGCTGCGAGATCACCGACATGAGGTAGGACTGGCCGAAGTAGGCGACCCCCTTCACGGCGGAGACCGCCACGATGACCAGCGGCAGGACGGCGAGCATCCGCCGCCGGTCGATGGTGGCGAGGAAGGCCGGCACGTCCATGACCGAGCGCGGCACCAGGCGCGCCATCGATTCCGCTGACGACGTCCGTCCGGTGAAGAGGAAGTCGAGCGCCGGCCCGAGCAGGTTGACGTAGGCCGCCGTGGCGCCGGCGAGGATCACCATGCAGGCGAAGGCGACCGCGAAGCGCCATTTGTGGGGGGCGGCGAACCGGAAGAGGCGGAAGTACGTGCGCAAGCAGGATCGCGTATCACGCACCCCGGCAACCCGCAACGGCGGCGCGAACGCCGGCGCGGCGCGCGTCACCCGGCTCGCCGGTCACTCGCCGCGAGGCGCCTCGCTCGATTTCAGGTGGCGATCGACCCCGTTCTCGCAACGGACCGAGCGGCGTGCCAGGGCCTCCTCGAGGATCTGGTGGTTGCGCGGCAGCATCGCGCGCGACGCCTCGGGGTGCCAGAGGTGGTACGCGACGGCGCCGAACTTGAGGTGCAGCCGGCGCAGCCCCGAGTTCTGCATTCGCAGCGCGAACTCGGAGTCCTCGCGCCCCCAGCCGACGAAGTCCTCGTTGAAGCCGTTCACCCGCACGACGTCCTCGCGCCAGAACGCGAGGTTCGCGCCGCGGACGCGGTGGAGGCTCCTGGAGCGGTGCGAGATGAGCTTCGACAGCCAGCCGATCCGGAATGCGTTCTTCCGGTTCCGCGTGCCGGGCTCGAACGGTCCGATGTCGATCCGCCCCTCTCGAAGCACGTCGCGCGTGGCCGCCTCTCCGAGCAGGACGCGGCCGCCTTGCACGAACTGCCCGCGGCGCGCGGCGCGCTCGTGGTCCTTCACGAAGTCCGGGTGGAGGACGAGGTCGCCGTCCACCATGACGAGGTACTCGCCCCGCGCCATCGCGATGGCGCGGTTCCGGATGGTGGCCAGGCGGAACCCGTCGTCCTGGTGCCAGCAGTGGCGGACCGGGACGGGTGCGCGTGCCGCGATGGCCTCGACGAGGGCGCGGGTGTCGTCGGCCGAGCCGTCGTCGGCGACGATGATCTCGCCGGGGGGCTCGCTCTGTGCCGTCGCACTGAGGAGCGCGAGCTCCAGCGCGTCCTTCCGGTTGTAGGTGGTGACGATGAGGGTCGTGCGCATGGCGCCGCTGCGGCCGCGGCGTGGCGCATCATCGTGGAGCGCGGTCGGCGAGGTCAAGCGGGTGGACCGCGGCGGACGGGCCGGCGGTCCATCGCGTGTCCGGCAGTCGACTTCGCCGCCCGGGAACCTCTAGACTGCGGGTCCCATGAAGGCGGTCATCCTGTGCGGCGGGCAGGGCACGCGGATCCGTGACGCGAATGAGGTCCTCCCCAAGCCGCTCCTCCCGATCGGTGGGAAGCCCATCGTCTGGCACATCATGAAGTCCTACGCCCACCACGGGGTGCGCGAGTTCGTGCTCTGCCTCGGCTACAAGGGGTGGCTCATCAAGGAGTTCTTCCTGAACTACCGGGCCATGACCACCGACCTGACGGTCACGCTCGGCCGCCACGACGCGATGGAGTTCCACGGTCGTCACGACGAGGAGGACTGGAAGGTCACGCTCGCCGAGACCGGCGAGGAGACGATGACGGGCGGGCGGGTCTCCGCGATCCGGCGTTACGTCGAGGGCGACGAACCGTTCCTGCTCACCTACGGCGACGGCGTCTCGGACGTGGACGTGACCGCCTCCGTCGCCTTTCACCGGGATCACGGGAAGATCGCGACGGTCACGGCCGTCCGACCGCCCGGCCGCTTCGGCGAGATGCGGATCGAGGGCGGAGAGGTGACGGAGTTCAACGAGAAGCCGCAGGCGACGGAGGGCTTCATCAACGGCGGCTTCCTCGTGCTCGACGCGCGCCGCGTGTGGGGGTACCTGGGAACGTCCGCGACCGCGATCCTGGAGAGAGAACCCATGCGCCGGCTCGCCGCCGATGGGCAGCTCGCCGCCTACCCGCACACCGGCTTCTGGCAGCCCATGGACACCGCGCGCGAGTACGCCCTGCTGAACGAGCTGTGGGCGAGCGGTCGCGCGCCCTGGAAGACGTGGCGATGACTCATCGGGAGAGCACCCCGGCGCCGGTGGCTGACGACCTCCGCCGCGCCTACGCGGGGAAGCGCGTCTTCCTCACCGGCCACACCGGGTTCAAAGGGGGCTGGCTGACCCTCTGGCTCGCCGAGCTGGGCGCGCGGGTGACGGGCTACGCCCGCGCGCCGGACACGGAGCCCGCGCTCTTCGAGGCCGCGGGGATCGGGCGCGCCTGCGAGAGCATCCTCGCCGACATCCGCGATCCCGAGCGCCTCCGCGCGGCGGTGCGCGACGCGCGCCCGGACTTCGTCTTCCACCTCGCAGCGCAGCCGCTGGTGCGCCGCTCCTACGAGGCGCCGGTCGAGACCGTGGCGACCAACGTGCTCGGCACCGCCCACCTCCTCGACGCCCTCCGGCGGCTGTCCCACCCGTGCGCGACGGTCGTGGTGACGAGCGACAAGTGCTACGAGAACCGCGAGTGGACATGGGGCTATCGCGAGGACGAGCCCATGGGCGGCCACGACGTGTACTCCATGTCGAAGGGGGCGGCCGAGCTTGTGGTGGCGAGCTTCCGGCGCAGCTTCTTCCCGCCGCGGCGGCTGGCGGAGCACGGGGTCGGGCTCGCGAGCGCGCGGGCGGGGAACGTGGTCGGCGGCGGCGACTGGGCGAGGGACCGCATCGTGCCCGACGCCGTGACCGCGCTGGCGGCGGGGCGCGCGGTGCCGGTGCGCAACCCGGCGGCGGTGCGGCCCTGGCAGCACGTCCTCGAGCCCCTTGGCGGGTACCTGCTCCTCGGCGCGCGGCTCGCCGGGGTCGGGACGGATGCGCCGGCCTCGTTCTGCGAGGCGTGGAACTTCGGCCCGCGAACCGAGGACGCGCGCCCCGTCCGCGCGGTGGTCGAGGCGATCATCGACGCGTGGGGCGGCGGTGGGTGGGACGACCGGCACGACCCGGCCGCGCCGCACGAGGCGGGGATCCTCCGGCTCAGCACCGAGAAGGCGCAGGCACGCCTCGGGTGGCAACCCCGCTGGCCCTTCGAGAAGACGTTCCGGCAGACTGCCGAGTGGTACCGGGCCTTCTATGATGGCCTGCGCGGCGAGGGGCTCGCCGCGCTCTGCCGCCGTCAGATCCACGAATACCTGGAGTCGTGACAGATGGACCCCAAGGAGCAGGAGAGGAAGCTGACCGCCGAGATCCTGGAGCGCGTCCGGCAGATCGCGCGCCTGAGGCGCGACGCCGAGGCGCCCTTCATCCCGGGCAAGACGCCGGTCCGGTACGCCGGCCGGGTCTACGGCGAGGAGGAGATGGTCAACCTCGCCGAGAGCTCGGTCGAGTTCTGGCTGACCGGCGGGCGCTGGCACCGGCGCCTGGAGGACGAGCTCGCGACCTGGTACGGCGTCTCGCACGCCCGCCTGGTGAACTCCGGCTCCTCGGCGAACCTCGTCGCCATGGCGGCGCTCACCAGCCACCTGCTCGGCGACCGCCGCCTACGGCCCGGAGACGAGGTGATCACCGTCGCGGCGGGCTTCCCCACCACGGTGGCGCCCATCATCCAGCTCGGGATGGTTCCGGTGTTCGTGGACGTGGCTCTCCCCACGTACAACATCGACGCGTCGAGGCTCGAGGCGGCCCGCTCGGAGCGCACCCGCGCGGTGGCGGTCGCGCACACCCTCGGGAACCCGTTCGACCTCGACGCCGTTCAGCAGTTCTGCCGCCGGCACGGGCTCTGGCTCGTCGAGGACAACTGCGACGCCGCAGGATCCCTCTACCGGGGCCGCAAGACCGGCACCTTCGGCGACCTCGCCACCCTCTCCTTCTATCCGCCGCACCACATGACCATGGGAGAGGGCGGTGCGGTGCTGACCAGCGACGACACCCTCCAGCGCGCTGCCGAGAGCTTCCGCGACTGGGGGCGGGACTGCTACTGCGCGCCGGGCGTGGACAACACCTGCAAGCGCCGCTTCGACTGGCAGCTCGGCGAGCTCCCTCACGGCTACGATCACAAGTACGTCTACAGCCACCTGGGCTTCAACCTGAAGGTGACGGACATGCAGGCGGCGGTCGGGGTCGCGCAGCTCCAGCGGCTCGACGGCTTCACGGCGGCCAGGCGGCGGAACTGGGCCTTCTACCGCGAGGCGCTCGCCGACCTCGCCGACGTGCTGATCCTGCCCGAGCCGACCGACGGGACCGAGCCGTCCTGGTTCGGGTTCATGGTGACGGTGCGCGAGGGCGCGCCGGTGTCGCGCGACGACCTGGTGCGCGGCCTCGAGTCGCGCAAGATCCAGACCCGGATGCTCTTCGCCGGGAACCTCGTCCGGCAGCCCGCGATGACCGAGCTGGCACGCGAGGCGCGCCGGGCCGGGCGCCCCCCTCCGTTCCGCGTGGCGGGCGAGCTGTCCGGGACCGACGCGGTGATGAGCCGGGCGCTCTGGGTCGGCGTCTATCCCGGGCTCACCGAACCGATGCGCAACTGGGTGGTCCAGTCCTTCCGGGAGCTCTGCAAGCGATGATCGACGGCGTCCTGGTGAAGCCGCTCCGGCAGATCGCCGACGAGCGCGGCAAGGTGATGCACATGCTCCGCGCCGACGCGCCGGAGTTCGAGCGGTTCGGGGAGATGTACTTCTCCGTCGTGTATCCCGGCGCGATCAAGGCCTGGCACCTCCACAAGGAGATGGCGCTCAACTACGCCGTGCCGGTCGGGAACATCAAGATGGTGCTCTACGACGACCGGGAGGGGTCCCCGAGCCGCGGCGAGCTGATGGAGATCTTCACGGGCCCGGACGACTACAAGCTCGTGCGCGTCCCGCCGCTCGTGTGGAACGGCTTCAAGGGGATCGGAACCGTGCCGGCGCTCGTCGCGAACTGCGCGACCGTGCCCCACCGGCCCGACGAGATCGTGCGGATGGATCCGTTCTCGAAGACGATCCCGTACGACTGGGCCCTGCGGCACGGGTAGCCGATGGACCGCGTCGCCCTCGTCGTCGGCGCCTCCGGGCAGGTGGGGAGGGAGTCCTCGCGCGCACTCGCCGCGCGCGGCTGGAGCGTGGTCGGGACGTACCGGACGCGTCCCGCGAATGGGCTCGTCCCGCTGGACCTCCTCGACGAGGCGGCCCTCCGGCGCACGGTGCGCGAGCTGCGGCCAGCGCTCCTGGTGATCTCGTCCGCGCTGACGAACGTCGATCTGTGCGAGGAGGAGCCCGCGCGCGCGGAGGCGATGAACGCCCGCGCTCCCCGCGTCCTGGCGGAGGCCTGCCGGGACGCCGGCGGCCGCACCTTCTTCCTCTCGACCGAGTACGTGTTCGACGGCGAACGCGGACCGTACGGCGAGGACGACCCGGCCTGCCCTATCAGCGTCTACGGCGCGACCAAGCTCGAGGGCGAGCGGTGCGTCCTCGCCGCCGCGCCGGGCAACCTCTGCCTCCGGACCACCGTGGTCTACAGCTTCCGGCCGGGCGACAAGAACTTCGTGATGCAGCTCCGGGATCGGCTCTCGCGGGGCGAGCGGATGCGCGTCCCGGCGGACCAGGTGTCCACGCCGACCTACGCGCCCGACCTCGGCGGTGCCGTCGCGGCGCTCGCCGATCGCGACGCGTCCGGCGTGCTCAACGTGGTCGGCCCCGACGTCCTCGGCCGCCTGGACTTCGCGGTCCGCGCAGCGCACGTGCTGGCGTTGCCGGAGAACCTCCTCGAGCGGGTGTCGACGGCGGAGCTCGGGCAGCGCGCCCGGCGCCCGCTCCGGGCCGGCCTCCGGTCGGGCAGGCTGAGGGCGCTCGGGATCGAGCTCCGCGGGGTGGAGGCCGGGCTGGCCGCGTTCGCGCGCGAGGCCGCGCCGTGAGGATCGGGCACGACCCGGCGATCCGGGCGACGCTGATCGTGACCACCTACAACCGGAAGGACGCGCTCGAGCTCGTGCTCCTCTCCGCGCTGGCCCAGCGCGAGCCGCCTCACGAGATCATCGTCGCCGACGACGGGTCCACCGGCGACACCCGCGCCCTGGTCGAGGCCCTGGCGGCAGGCGCGTCCGTCCCCGTCCGGCACTGCTGGCACCAGGACACCGGGTTCCGGCTGGCGGCCATTCGCAACCGCGCCCTCGCGATGGCTGGCGGCGAGTACGTCGTCATGGTGGACGGCGACCTCGTCCTCCACCCCGAGTTCATGCGCGACCACCGGCGGGCGGCGCGTCCGGGCCGCTTCGTCCAGGGCGGCCGTGCCCTCCTGTCCGAGGGGGTGACTCGTGCGGCGCTGCGCGACAGGCGGATCGACTTCGGCCCATTCGAGCCCGGCACCCGGAACCGCAAGAACGCCCTCCGGAGCGGCTGGCTCTCCCGGCTCGCCTCCCACCGCGGCCGGTCGATCTACCGCGTGCGCGGCGCGAACCTCGCGTTCTGGCGAGCGGACGTCCTGCGCGTCAACGGGTTCAACGAGGACTTCGAGGGGTGGGGGAGGGAGGACTCCGAGTTCGCCGCGCGCATGCAGAACGCCGGGGTGGCGCGGTGGAACCTCAAGTTCGCCGCGGTCGCGTACCACCTGTGGCATCCGGAGGCATCGCGCCGCATGCTGGAGCGCAACCAACGGATCCTCGAGGAGACGGTCACCAGGCGCGCGACCTGGTGCGCCAACGGGATCGACCGTCACCTCGGGTGAGGAGCCGGGCCCCCGGAGGCGCCGGAGGCGCGCCGCCGCCATCCGGGTTATGGTTCGATTCGCGCGCCCCTCCGCCGGCGCGCGAGGCGACGACCATGTCCGATCCCGCTCCCGGCCTCGCTCCCGGCTTCCTCGTCGCGGCCCCCGGCCTCTCGGATCCCAACTTCGCCGGGTCCCTCGTCCTCATGGCCGAGCACCAGGGCGAGGGCGCGCTCGGCCTCGTGGTGAACCGGCCCGGGCCGCTGTCGGTCGCCGAGGTGCTGGGCGGCGTCGATCCCGAGCTGCGCCGCGCCGCCGAGTCGACGGGGTGCGCCGGCGGCCAGGTGATGGTGGGCGGGCCCGTGACGCCGGAGCGGCTCTGGATCGTCTACCGGCCCGGCGCCGTGCCCGTCGCCGAGGACGCGATGCGCGTCTGCGACGACGTCGCCCTGGGCGGGTCGCGGGAGCTGCTCGAGGCGCTCGTCCGGACGCCGGGCGGCGGCCCCTTCCTGCTCCTCCTCGGGTATTCGGGGTGGGGCCCGGGTCAGGTCGAGGGCGAGATAGGCCAGGGCGCGTGGGTGCCCATGGCGCTGCACGGGGATCTGGTGTTCGACGTACCCGTCGAGCAGCGCTGGGAGGTCGCCGTCCGGCGGCTGGGGCTGGAGCCGGGCGGGTTCATCGTCGGCGGTGGCGGCGCGCAGGCGTAGGTCGCGCCCATCCGCTCCCTCGCCGTGGGGTCGCGCTCGGGCCCTCCCGGCGTCGAGCCTGCTGCGGTGCCTGCGCCCGGCGGAGCGAAGGGGCGGAATGCTTGACGGATGACCATCCGTTCAGTATTCATGCGTTCAGGTCGCCGCCTGCGGCTGTCAGGGGGCGCTGCTACGAGAAGGGCCGCAAGAAATGGCCGGGGGCGCTGAAGGCGCTCCCTTCAAACGGACCCGGGCGAGGCCCGGGGAGCAAGGAGCGGAAGATGCCCGTCGGAGCGGAGAAGGAGAAGGCGATCGAGCTGGCCGTCTCGTCCATCGAGAAGGCCTTCGGCAAGGGTTCGATCATGCGCCTCGGGAACGAGGAGGCTCTGGTGAAGGACGTCCAGGCGGTCTCGACGGGTTCGATCTCCCTGGACATCGCCCTCGGCGTCGGCGGGCTCCCACGCGGCCGCATCATCGAGATCTACGGACCGGAGTCGTCGGGAAAGACCACCCTCGCCCTCCACGCCGTGGCCGAGGCGCAGAAGCGGGGGGGCATCGCCGCCTTCGTGGACGCGGAGCACGCCCTCGACGTCGGTTACGCGCGCAGGCTCGGCGTCCGCACCGACGACCTGCTCATCTCGCAGCCGGACACCGGCGAGCAGGCGCTGGAGATCACCGAGACCCTGGTCCGCTCCGGCGCGGTGGACGTGCTCGTCATCGACTCCGTCGCCGCGCTCGTGCCGAGGGCCGAGCTGGAAGGCGAGATGGGCGACGCGCACATGGGCGTGCAGGCGCGGCTCATGAGCCAGGCGCTCCGCAAGCTCACCGGAACGATCTCCAAGTCGCAGACCATCGTCATCTTCATCAACCAGATCCGGATGAAGATCGGCGTGATGTTCGGCAACCCCGAGACCACCACCGGTGGAAACGCGCTCAAGTTCTACGCGACGCAGCGGCTCGACATCCGGCGCATCGGCGCCATCAAGGACGGCGAGCAGGTCATCGGCAACCGGACGCGCGTCAAGGTGGTGAAGAACAAGGTGGCGCCCCCGTTCAAGGAGGTCGAGTTCGACATCATGTACGGGCAGGGGATCAGCCGGGAGGGCGACGTCCTCGACCTCGCCGCCACCGACAACATCGTCGAGAAGAGCGGGACCTGGTTCAGCTTCGACGGAGAGCGGATCGGACAGGGGCGCGAGCAGACCAAGGCGTTCCTCCGCGAGCACCCCGAGGTCCTGCAGAAGGTCGAGGGGAAGCTCCTCGAGAAGTACGGCGTCCGCCGCGGCCCGCAGCCGGTGCCGGCGCTGCCCGAGGAGCCGGAGCACGAGAAGAAGGGCCGGGTGAAGGCGGTCAAGTAGACCGCTCGCGTCTCGCCCGACGCGCTGACCGCACAGGCGCGCGACACGCATTATGAGGGTACACTAGACCTTTCCCCCGGTCGCCGTGGCCCTCGACCTGAACAGCAAGCTCTGGCTCGACGCCCTCCTCGCCGAGGAGCTGGAGCGCTACGACCCGGACGCGGCACGTTCGCGGCTGCCGTCCGAGGTGAGCTCGTCGTCCCCCGGGACACCCGACCTGGCCCCCGCGGCGCGGGTCCTCGTGGCGCGGTCGATGCGCCACCGGCGGCTCGACGCGGCGCCGGCCGACGCGGCGGACACCTTCGCCGAGACGGTCCGCGCCCACATCGGCCTGGCGCTGGACCTGGCGCTGCTGCGCGGGGAGCCGTTCGTCCGCGCCGACCGGCGCGCCGAGATCGCGGCCTTTTTCGCGGCGGCGGTGGGCGAGGCGGACCTCGCCGTGGCGGTCGAGCCGCAGCGGCCGGGTGGCGCGAGCGATCGCGCCGTGGCCCGCGCGCTGCGCGCGGCCGGCGATGCCCTCGCGCTGCGGTTCGATCCGCCCGGCGATCCGGCCGGCGGCCTGCCGCTCTACCCCGGCACCGTCGCCGTCTTCCGCAGGCACCTCGCCCGGGTGGCGATGGGCTACCTGCGCAGGGGGCGGCTCGACGAGGAGGCCCTGGCGCGACACGCGGAGTTCGCGGAGCGGGAGCTGGTCTTCCTCGCCGAGGCGCTGGCGGGCCTCGACGCGGCGGCCGCCGCTCCCGGCGACCGCGCGCGGCTGGTGCGAGGCCGCCAGCTGACGCGGCTGGGCCTCTCCCGGCGGGCGCTCCGCGAGGTGCGGCGTGCCGTGCAGGCACCCCGTCCCGCGGCGCAGCTCGCCGCCGCCGCTCCGGAGCGCATCCGGTCGTTCCTCCTGGAGCAGCTGCTCCTCGCGCAGCTCCGGGCGCGGCTGGGGGCCGAGCCGGCCGGGCGGTACGTCGACGCCTTCGTCGAGGGCGGGCGCATCGAGGCGCAGACGCTCGTCGGCGCGCAGGTCGAGGCGGCCGCGCAGCACGGCGACCACCAGGTCTGGTTCGAGGCCTTCGGCGACGGCGTCCCGCACGAGTGGCAGCGGCTGGCCGACGAGTGGGAGGAGGTCGCGGACCACATGGTCGAGCGGGTCTCCGCCGCGGTGACCGAGAACCTCGACGCGGTGGTGACGGAGATCCGGGAGACCGGAGAGCTGGGGCAGCTCCTGGCGCGAGCGGCGGCCGGGCACGCGCTCACGCGCGAGGAGAAGAAGAAGGTGAAGTCGCAGCTCCTCGACCTCGCCAAGGCGGTCCCGGCGCTGGCGATCTTCGCCGCCCCCGGCGGCATGCTGCTCCTGCCGCTGCTCGCCAAGCTCCTGCCCTTCAACGTCCTGCCCGGCGCGTGGGACAAGGACGCGCCGAAGGTGCGCGCCGCGGCGCGGGAGGCCGGGCGCCGGAAGCGCCGGCCGGAGCCGGCAGGCTGAAGGCGCCGGCCCCGGATCGCAGCCCTCGGGTCAGCGCACCTCGCGGCGCAGCCGGGTGGCGAGCCGGAGCACGTCCTCGTTCACGCCGGCGGTGAAGGCGCGCCCCTTGTCGGCGGCCAGCACCGCGTCGAGCCTGGACGCGAGCTCCCCGCCTGCCTTGCCGAGCGGAGCGCGGCGGTCGATCCAGGTGAGGGCCAGCACCGCGTGGTACCGCGCGGCGAGGTCGTCGTCGCCGCTCACCGGGTGGGCGATCGCCGTGGCGAGGGGCGCAGCCTGCTCGGCTCCGCCGGCGCGTCCCACCTCGAGCGCGGCGCGGTCGCGCACCGGGGCCGAGCCGTCGCCGAGCTTCCCCGCCCAGCACGCCACCTGCGCGGCGCAGGCGTGCGCCGCGTCCAGCCGCGCGGCCATCCCGGCGAAGGCGGCCCGGCGGGCCTCCGGGCAGCCGGCGCCGCAGTCCTTCGCCCGCGCCCCGTCCACGACGGCGCGCTCCGGCTGGCCCCCGAGGCGCGAGACCGCCACCAGCGGCCCCGACCGGTCCTCGAAGGAGCGGCCGTGCGCCACCGCGGCGCGCAGCGCCGGCAGCGCCGCCGGATCGCCGATGCGGACCAGGGCGTCGCAGTACCGGTCTCGCGCGTCCGGGTCCTTCTCGCGGGCCAGCAGGTCCGAGAGGGGCTTCACCGCCTCGCGCGCGCGCATGCGCCCGAGCGACTCGGCCGCGTAGACACGGACGTACAGCCCCAGCGCCGGGACGGGGTCGACGTAGGAGAGCTTCTGCACCAGGGGGCGCACCGCGCCCTCGCCGCCGACGTCGCCCAGCACCTGCGCCGCCTTGGCGTAGAGGGCTCCCTGCACCACCCCGTGCTCCCTGGCCCACGCCTGCAGCGCCGCGTCCCGGCCGTCGAGCACCGCGACGAGCGGGTCCGACATGGGGCGGCCGATCTCCACGGCGGCGAAGGCGGCTTCCGGGAAGAAGGAGACGCCGCGCCGCTCGGCGAACAGCATCCGCAGCACCGCGGGAGCCGCCCGGGCGTCGCCGATGCGGCCCAGGGCCAGGAGCGCCTTCTTCGCGGTGAACGGCTCGACCGCGTCGTCGGTCGCGATCGCCACCAGCGTGTCGACCGCCTTCGCGTCGCCGATGTCGCCCAGGGCGTCCACCGCCGCCACCTGGGTGTAGCCGTCGGGTGAGGAGGTCAGCCGCTGCAGGACCGGCACGGCCTCGTGGGCCCGCAGCGCCCCGAGCGCGCCCGCGATCTGGCGGTTCGCGTCGATGGCGTCGCGATCGCGCGTCTCCGGCTCCACCGCCGCGAGGAGCGGCTGCACCGCCGCCGGGTCGCCGATCTCGCCCAGCTGGACCGCGGCCGCCGCCCGCGCCCGCGGCGCCTGCTTCAGCACCTCGACGAGGTACGGCACGGCCGCCTTCCGGTCCCCGGGCGCGGTGCGCGCGCGCGAGAGCGCCTCGAGCTTCTCGTCGAGCCGGTTGCGGCCCGCGGCCTGCTTCGCCCAGCCGGCGGGGTCCTTCGGCTCGCCGCAGGACGCGAGGGCGAGGAGGCAGAGGACGGCGGCGACGTGGCGCATGGGGGCTCCGCTACCGGGAGGACGGACCGTGCGTGGCGGGGACGTACATCGGCGTGGGCTCGGGATCGTCGGCCTGCAGCGCCACCCGCCGCTCGCGCGCGGCGGCGGCCAGGGCCTCGATGGAGGGCGCCAGCTCGGGGGCCCGCGCCACGGCCGAGCGCATCCGGTCGACCGCCTCCTCCAGGACCGCCGCGTGGCGCGCCTCGCGCGCCTTCACCGCGTCCACCGCCTGGATGAAGACCTGGAAGAACCGCTTCAGCTCGTCGCCCCGCCGCAGCGTGCGCATGCGGGGGTACCGGCCGTGCGCCAGAACGGTCATGTAGTGGCTCATCACGTACACGGGCCCGGCCACCCGGTGCGTCACCACCACGCCCAGGAGCCCGAGCGCGATCGCCATGAGCGCCGCGATCGCGGCGAACACGTAGAGCAGCTCCCGGTCGCTCCGCTCGACCACGGCGCGCATCTCCGCGTCCAGCGGGACGAGCTGCGTCGCCTGGACGTGGGCCTGGTAGAGCCAGAACCCGAACACCACCGCGAGGACCGCGCCCGCCGCGGCGAGCACGGCCGCGTACTTGAGCTGGAAGGCGCGATCGAGGACGTAGGTGCGCCGGTGGCGACCCGGCGCCGCCGCAGCCGCTGCCGCGAGACCCTCGGCCATGCGATGCTCCCCTTTCGGCCGGCGATTCTATCGCGCGCCTCCATGTCCGCAACGGGCCCGGGTCGGCGGGAAACCGACATCGAGCCAGGACGGGTGTCGGGCCGCCGGTTCGCGGTCGCGGCGGGCCGGTCCGGACCTCAGGGCCACGGTGCCTCGCCTTGCCCCACGGCGGCGAGATAGGCGGCGAGGGCGCGCCGTTCGTCGTCGGAGCCGGGAAAGGGCGGCATGGCGCGGCTCACCGAGGGAAGGCGCCCGATGGTCTCGTAGGCGTGGGCGAGCGTCCAGCCGCGGATCCGGCCGGGGAGCGGGATCTCGTGGTGGCAGCCCCAGCACCGGTTCGCGAAGATCCGGCGCCCGGCCGCGACCAGCTCCACCGTCGCCCCGGACGGCGGTCCGGCGCCGCGGCCGGCGAGCCGGGGGACAGCGAGCGCCGCGGCGACCACCAGCACGAACGTGGCGGCGGCAGCGGCCAGGAGGGTGCGGTTCACGAGGGAGGAGGTAGACCGGAGTCGGGGGAATGCGCAAGCCGCGGCGGCGGGACGGGGTCGAGGTCGAGGTCGAGGTCGGGGTCGGGGTCGAGGTCGAGGTCGGGGTCGCGGTCGAGGTCGGGATCGCGGTCGAGGTCGCCTCGAACGTCGAACGCGCAGAGCGCCGGGAGCGGCCCTGTCCTGAGGAGCGGAGCGCATGCGAGGGCTTGCCGCCTCCAGATCGGCCCATGCGGTGAGGAGTCCGGCCAGGCAGCGAGCACCGGGTGAGTGCCGGCGGAGCCCCCTGCAGCGGTTCCGGGTGCTCCCCACGGTTCCGGTCATCGGAGACGATTCCCACGCACTGCGCGGAGCGACGAGGGACAGGGCCGTCCCGGCGCGAGCCACCGTCCGACGGACCGTCCGATGGACCGTCCGACGCTCGGGCTGTCGTGTGCGGCACTGGCGCGGAGCGACGAGGGACAGGGCCGTCCCGGCGCGAGCCACCGTCCGCTGCCGCACGTCCCGCTGCCGCCGACCGCACGGGCGCGGTATAACCCGCGGACCATGCGTCCCGTCCGCCTCAGCCAGGCCTTCGTCCCCACGCTCAAGGAGGCGCCCGCCGATGCGCAGGTCGCCTCCCACAGGCTCCTCGTCCGCGCCGGCTTCATCCGCCAGCTCGGCGCCGGCATCTACGACTACCTCCCCCTCGCGAAGCGGACTCTCACGAAGGTCGAGGCCATCGTCCGCGACGAGATGGACGGCATCGGCGGCCAGGAGTTCTACCTCCCCGCGCTCCACCCGGCCGAGATCTGGAAGGAGTCCGGCCGCTGGGAGGTCATGGGCGACAACATGTTCCGGCTCAAGGACCGGAAGGGCGGGGACTACGCGCTCGGCATGACGCACGAGGAGATCTTCACCGCCATCGCCCGCGACGAGCTGCGGTCGTACCGGCAGCTGCCGCAGGTCTGGTACCAGATCCAGTCCAAGTTCCGCGACGAGCCCCGCCCGAAGTCGGGCCTGCTCCGCGTCCGCCAGTTCACCATGAAGGACGCCTACTCCTTCGACGTGGACCGCGCCGGGCTCGACCGCGCCTACGAGGACCAGCGCAAGGCCTACGAGCGGATCTTCACCCGCGCCGGGCTCGAGTTCGTGGCGGTCCAGGCGCACTCGGGCGCGATGGGCGGGAGCGAGTCCTCCGAGTTCATGGTCCGCACCGAGGCGGGCGAGGACCTGGTCGCCGCCTGCCCGAGGTGCCGCTACGCGGCCAACACCGAGACGGCCACCTCGCGGCTCCCGCCCGAGCCGGACGGTCCCGGTCTCCCCGCGCCGGAGCGGTTCGCGACCCCCGGCGTCCTCACCATCGAGGCGCTGGAGCAGAAGCCCTACGCCGTGCCGGCGCGGCGGCAGCTCAAGACGCTGGTCTACGTCGCCGACGAGAAGCCGGTGGTGGCGGTGGTGCGCGGCGATCACGAGCTCAACGAGGCGAAGCTGCAGACCGCGACCGGCGCGCAGGTGATCCGCCCGGCGCACCCCGAGGAGATCCCGCCGCTCATGGGGGCGCGGGCCGGCTCGCTGGGCGCGGTGCGGTTCGGGAAGGCGCCCGTGCTGGTGGACCCCGCGCTGGCGGATCGCCGCGACATGGTCACCGGCGCCAACGAGGACGGCTTCCATCTCCGCGGCGTGGACGTGAAGCGCGACGTCCTCTCGCAGGGCAACGCCCGGACGGCCGATCTGCGCACGGTCCGGGCGGGAGAGGGGTGCCCGCGCTGCGACGGCACGCTCGACGTCTTCAAGGCGCTCGAGGTGGGTCACATCTTCAAGCTCGGCACCAAGTACTCGGAGTCGATGCACGCCACCGTCCTCGACGCGGACGGCAAGGCGGTGCCCCTGGTGATGGGGAGCTACGGCATCGGGGTGGAGCGGATCATGGCCGCCGCCGTCGAGCTGCACCACGACGAGAACGGGATCGTCTGGCCGATGTCGATCGCCCCGTACCACGCCACCGTCCTCACCCTGGGCCCCGAGCCCGAGCTGTGGGGGGCGGCCGAGAAGATCGTGGACGCGCTCGCCGAGGCGGGCGTCGAGGTGCTCTGGGACGACCGCGAGGAGCGCGCCGGCGTCAAGTTCAAGGACGCCGACCTGGTGGGCATCCCCATCCGGATCGCGGTGGGGAAGAAGGGGCTGGCCGAGGGCAAGGTGGAGTGGAAGATCCGCGGGACCAAGGAGGTCGAGCTGGTGCCGGTGGCCGACGTCGCGCGGAAGGCGGCCGAGCAGGTTCGCGCCGCGACCGCCCGCGCGCGGTAGAATCGGCTGCCAGGAGGCGCGATGCGCGCGAAGCTGGGGATCGGGGCCGAGGGCGAGATCGTCGTCCCGCCGCGCGAGGCCGAGCTGCTCGGCGTCGCCGCGGGGGGCGAGGTGGAGCTGGTCTCGGCGCGGGGAGCGTTCGCGCTCCTCACCCCGGCGCGGGGCCGGGAGGCGCCCCGCGCGTTCTTCGCGGGGACCCTCTCCGCGCTCACCGTCCCAGAGGTGATCCAGTCGGTCTTCGCCTCGCTCAAGACCGGCGTGCTCCTGCTCGCCTTCGGCGGCGAGGCGGAGCGGGCGGCGCGGACCGACCGGCCCGAGCAGCTCCGCCGGCGCTCCGTCTACTTCCGCGAGGGGCAGGTGGTGTTCGCCTCCTCGAGCGACCCGGCGGATCGGCTCGGCCCGGTGCTGGTGCGCAACGGCAAGCTCCCCCCCGCGGACCTCGCCCGCTGCGCCCGGCTGGTCCGCGCCGGCCGCCCCCTGGGCCAGGTGCTCGTGGACGAGGGGCACCTCACCTCCGGCCAGCTCTACGAGGGGATCACGCTCCAGGTGAAGGAGATCCTCCTCGCCGCCTTCGCCGAGGTGGAGGGCGAGTTCGCCTTCCTGGAGGGAGCGCACACGGAGGACACCGCGGTGAGGCTCCCGGAGCGGACCCGCGACCTGCTCCTCGCCGGGATGAAGCGTATCGAGGAGGTCGAGCGGCTGGCCGCCGAGGTGGGCGGGCGCGGCGCGGTGCTTCGCCGCGCCAGCTCGGGGAGGCCGGCGCTGCCCGAGGCGGAGCAGCTGGTGTCGGTCGTGGACGGCAGGCGAAACCTCGTCGAGATCGCGACCGCGAGCGGCCTGGGGCTCTACGAGGCGCTGCGGTTCGCGGCGCCGCTGGTGCGCGACGGGATCCTGGCCTCCACCGCCGAGGCGCCGCCTTCGGCGTCGCTCACGGAGGAGGAGCTGTTCTCGGTGAGCGTCGACGTCGCCCCTGCGGCCCCGGCGCCGGAGCGCCCGCGCACCATCGGCCAGGGCCCCTTCGAGACGTACCGGCGGATCTTCCAGCGCGTCCACGAGGTGCTCGCGGCGGCGCAGCCCGACGCCATCCCGCGGCTCAACAGCTACTTCGACCGGCTGCCCGAGAAGCAGCGGCCCATCTTCGAGGGCGTGCGCCTCGCCGACGACGGCGAGATCGACGTGGCCCAGGTGCTCGTGAACGTGACCTCGACGGGCGCCTACAAGGGGGCCGCGGCCCGCGCGCGCTCGCTCGAGGCGCTGGAGGACTTCCTGGCGTTCGCGCTGTTCGAGGTGAAGAACTGCCTCCCCAAGCCGGAGGCCGACGGGCTGCTGCGCGAGGTCGGGCGGATGCAGATGGGAAAGGCGTGACGGCGGCCGGCCGCATCTGCGCGGCGCTGGACTTCCCGCGCTGGGCGGATGCCGAGCCGTTCGGGCGGGCCGTCGCCCCGCACGTCGGGATGCTCAAGGTCGGCCTCGAGCTGTTCGTCGCCGAGGGGCCGCCCGCCGTCCGCGCCGCCGCCGCGCTGGGGCGGCCCGTCTTCCTCGACCTGAAGCTCCACGACATCCCGAACACCGTGGAGGGCGCGGCGCGGAGCGCGGCGGCGAGCGGCGCGGCCCTCCTCACCGTCCACGCCGCGGGGGGCGCCGGGATGGTCCGGGCGGCCGTCCGCGGGGCCGGCCCGGGGGTGCGCATCCTCGCGGTCACGGTGCTCACCAGCCTCGACGCCGAGGCGCTCCGGGAGATCGGCCTGGCCGGGTCTGCGGAGGCGGCGGTGGTGCGCCTGGCGCGCCTCGCGGTCGGGGCGGGGGCGGGAGGGCTGGTCTGCTCGCCGCAGGAGGTCGCCGCGGTGCGCGCTGCGGTGGGCGCCGGGCCGCTGCTGGTCGTCCCCGGGGTGCGGCCGCCGGGGGCAGCCAGGGGCGACCAGGCGCGCGTCGCGACGCCGGCGGAGGCGGTGCGCGCCGGCGCGGACGTGATCGTGGTGGGTCGGCCGCTGCGGGACGCGGCGGATCCGGCCGCGGCGGCGCGGGAGATCGCGGCGGGGATCTGAGCCCGGCTACGGCCGGCGCGCCGGCGGCGGGGCGGGGGGCCGGCCGGGCGGAGGCGCCGGAGGCGGCTCCACCGCGCGGAGGTTCGCGAAGGCGCCGTCGGCCATGCCGTCGGCCGGCTCGGTGACCAGCTCGACCGTCGCGGAGGGCCCCTGGAGGCTCGCTCCCTGACGGCTGACCAGCTCGCCGACGGAGGCGTCGAACGCGGCGATGTTCTCGGTGACGCCGCCAGGCTCCTGGTGGAAGACGCGGACCGCGATGCGCCGCCGGTCGTAGCCGTTCGCGGCGAGCACGACCGTGGCGTCGGGCTGGACCACGAGCGAGCGGCGCTGCTCGGCGGTGACGAGCCTGCGGCCGTCGGGGAGGATCACCTCGACGAACAGCGTGGGCCGGTTGCGGTGCGGCACCATCGAGAGGGCGAGCTGCGCCTCCGTGCCGCCGAAGTTCGCCTCGAGGACCCGGGCGACGCGCCTGAGCTCGCGATCGGGCGGACCGACCCAGGGGACGCCGTCGGGGCGCGTGGGCGACACCACCACCTTGCGCACGTGGATCCCGTAGGGACGGATCTGGACGAGGGCGAGCTGCGCCTGCGCGTAACCCTTCGGGTCCACGCGGAGCTGGGCGGCGTCGCCGTAGGCTCGGGCGGCGGCGCGGTAGTCTCCGCGCTCGACGGCCTGGTCGCCGGCGAGCGCGAGGCGTGCGTAGGCCTCGGCGGCCTTGGCTCGCTCGTCGGGCAGCTGCTGCTGGGCGGCGGCGTAGCGGGCCGCCGCGTCGGGCCACGCGTTCTGCGCGAGGAGCTGGTCCGCCTCGCGGACGAGGCGGTCGTGCTCGGCCCTGCGGAAGGCGTCGTACTCGCGCTGGACCGCGTCCAGGCGGGGGCGCACCCCGGGGTCGTACGACGTGGCGGTCTGGAGCAGCTGGAGCGCCTCGGGGTAGCGGCGCTGGGCGCGGAGCTGGTCGGCCTGCCCGACCGCGGCGGAGACCCACTGGCGCTGTGCGCCGCCGGCCGCGGCGACCACGTCCGCCTCGGCGGAGAGCGCCGTCGCGGACTCGAGCGTCTTGGCCGCCTGCGGCAGCTGGCCCCGGGAGATCTCCTCCCTGGCCTGCTGGACGCGCTGCAGCGCGACGCTGTGCGCCGCGGCGCGGCGCAGGCTGGCCGCGTTCACGTCACCCGGGTTGACGGTGAGCATGAAGTCCGCCTCGCCGAGCACGCACGTCCAGTCGCCCTGGGCCTGGCACGCCTGGGCATGGGCGCCGGCGCTCGCCATCCCCTGCTTCTGCGCCTCGGCGAACTTCTGGCGCAGCACCGGGTCGTCCGGCTTGTCCGCGACCGCCTGCCGGTACTCGAAGTACGCGGCCTTCCAGTCGCCGACGGCGGCGGCGCGATCGCCGGCCTTGTCATGGGCGACGCAGGCGGACAGCAGGACCGCGACGACGGCCGCGGCGGAGAGCGGGCGCAGGGGCAGCGTGGGCATTCGATCCTCCTACCATCGTTGCCCGGTGGCCTCCAACTCGCGGCCGGCGTGCCGGGTCGTGGGATGTGGGTGGCCCGGGGGCGGCGCGGACGCCGTGCCGGGACAAGGCGGGGACGGCCGGCGCGGCCCGGTATTCACGGCCGGGCGGCCGGACGTTCACCGTGCGTCGAGCAGGCGCTGGATGGCGTTCATCCTCGCCTGGAGCTGCTCGCGCCCGCCGGCGCTCTCCAGGCGCGTCAGCGCCCGGGGGGTGAGGAACTCGCGGTCGGTGCACTCGACGATCGCGGCGATCTCCTGCAGCTCCCGCTCCAGCGTCTGGGTGGAGGGCATGAACCCCGCCACCACCTCGGCGAGCCGCGCCCGGGTGATCCGGTCCTCGCCGGCGATGAGCGCGCCGCGCCAGGCCCGCCCCACCAGCCCCTCCACGTCCGCGCCCGACAGGTCGCCGCGGTGCGGGATGGGCGGCACGTCCTCCTCGGCGAGCCGCGCGCCGAGCTTGCCCGCGACGGAGACGAAGAACCGCCGGATCTCCGCCTCGTCCTCCGGGTAGAAGAGAGGGACGTGCACCTCGGCGCGGCCCTGACGCTTGAGGTCGATGGGCAGGAGATCCGGCCGCGCCGTCATGAGGACCCACACGATCTGGCCGCGGTAGCGCGTGTCGCCCATCTGCGCCGCGATCATGCCGAAGACGCGGGAGCCGACGCCCGAGTCGCCGCTGACCTGGCGGTCGCCGAGGACCGCGTCGGCCTCGTCCACCAGCACCATCACCGGCCCCATGGCGCGCAGCACCCCCAGCACCCGCTCCAGGTTGGCCTCGGTCTCGCCCACCCACTTGGAGCGGAAGTTGCGCAGCACCACGCAGGGGATGCCGATGGAACCGGCGGCGCACTGGGCGAGGAAGGTCTTGCCGGTGCCCACCGGGCCGCAGAGCAGGTACCCCATGGGCGCGCAGTCGAGCGCGCCGCGCCGCACGAGGGCGGCGTCTTCCTGGAGCCGCCGCTTGGCCGCCTCGTGCCCCACCACCCGGTCGAGCCCCCAGCGCGGCTCCACGAACTCGAGCAGGTCCTGCGCCTGGCGCTCGATGAGCCGCTTCTTCAGCTCGGAGAGGCGGCCGGCGTCGAGCCGCCGCCCGCCGCTGCCGCCCGAGCGGACGACGGTCTCGAGGTCGGTGAGGGCGATGCCCGCGGTGAGCCGCGCCAGCTCCGGTGCGGCGAAGTCGGACGACGCCGGCGTGGGCCGCGCGGCGCCCTCGAGGAAGGCCCGGCGCTCCGCCTCGTCCGGGAGCGGCACCTCCAGCGTGGCCACGTGCGGGTTCGAGGCCAGCGGCTCCGAGACGTCCGCGACGCGCGCGTCCACGAGCACGAACGCCATGTTGCAGCGCTTCACGTAGGGGCTCGCCGCCCAGTCGAGCAGGGTGACGACGCTCGTCGCGGTGGCGAGCGACGACCGTTCGCCGCGCGGCAGGAGCTGGGAGGCGTGGTCCACGATCACCGCCACGTCGACGCGTTCGTCCTCGGCGGCGGTCGCGTTGCGCAGGACCAGCCGGTCGAGCGCGGCGAGGGCCGCCGCGGGATCGCGGGGCAGCGCGGCCAGGTCGCCCAGCCGGCGGGCGGCGAGCGCGACCATCTCGCGGAGCCGCTCCTCGCTGCGCCCCGCCAGGCAGCGCAGGCCGCGCGCCAGGTCGTAGTGGAGGACGAGGTCGAACCGGCCGAAGAGCTGCTCGGCCAGGAACTCCGCGAGCGTGCCCCAGCGCGGCGGGTCGTCGGCGACGCGGACGTAGTCGAAGGTGTTCCCCCCCAGGAGGAACGTCGAGGTGGTGCCGGAGCGGTACAGCTCCGCGAGGCGGGAGGCCCACGCCGGGAACCAGGCCGGGAGCCCGGCAGGGCCGACCTCGCGCGCCGCCGGCGCGGAAAGCGGCGCACCGGGCGGCGCAGGCGTGGGGCTCGCGCTCACCGCTCGGCTCCCGCGCTGAGGATGGCAGGGGTCGCCGACAGCTCCTCGCCGAGGCCGGTGATCTGGTGCAGCTCGCGGATGGCCGCCTCGGTGTGGGCCATGCTCTCGGCGACGGAGTCCACCTGCGAGGAGATGTAGTCCGGGTCCTGGTGGCTCACCGCCATCTCCGAGATCGCCTGGATCTTGCCCTCGATCCGGTCCAGCTCCACGCCGACGAACTCGGCGTTGGAGGCGGCCTTGCGGAAGTTCTGGAGGCGCAGCTCCGAGGTCGCGATGGCGTCCGAGACGGAGCGGACGATCCGCTCGTCCCCGCGCTTCTTCGCCTCCTCCTGGCGCACGCGCAGGTCGTCCACCCCGTGCTGGATCTGCGCCTCGTCGGCCGAGGACAGGAAGCGCCGGAGGGCCTGCTGCGAGGCGAGCAGCCGCAGGAACGCCCAGAGCAGCCGGTCGAGGGCCGGGGCGCGGATCTCGTCGGCCCGCGAGGTGCCGCCGCCCGCGGCGCCGCCCACGCCCTGGGCGAGCCGCTGCATGTCGAGGCAGCGCGCCCGGAGCCGCTCGAAGCGCTGGCGCGCGGGAGGGTCGAGGGCGCGGACCACGTCCGCGAGCGCCTGCTGCGAGGCAGCCGCGCCGGGCTCGGGCGCGGCCCGCTCGGCGTGCGCCCTGGCGTCGATGGCCGCGCGGAAGCGCGGCAGGGCGGTGAGCCCGCCGAGGTAGACGAGCTCCGCCGCGCAGACGATGGGGAGGAGGCCGTCGGGGAACGGGGAGAGCACGGCCGCCGCGGTCCCGCCCAGGAAGAAGAGCAGGTTCCACCGGTAGAGGAAGGCCTCCCGGAGGTACCGCCACAGGCCTGCGGGCGTGGGGCTCACGGCGTCGCCGGCCCCGCCTCGGGGGGCTCGAGGCTCTCCACCAGGTCGCGGATCTGGAACACCACGTCGAGGAACTCCCGCTCGCGCTGCATCACGCGCGCGGGGCGGTCCGGCGGCGGGACCTCGAGCTGCCGCACGATGGTGCCCGGCGAAGGGGAGAGCACGTAGACGCGGTCGCCCAGGTAGACCGCCTCCTCGACCGAGTGGGTGACGAAGAACACCGTGGCCTCGAGGTCCCGCCAGAGCTGGACGACGAGGTCCTGCATGTTGAGGCGGGTGCCGGGGTCGAGCGCGCCGAAGGGCTCGTCCATGAGGATGATGCGCGGGCGCAGCGCCAGGCTGCGGGCGATGGCGACGCGCTGGCGCATCCCGCCCGAGAGCTCGTGCGGGTACTTGCGGGCGTCCGCGTCCACGGAGAGGCCCACGCGCCGGATCCACTCGCGCGCCACCTCGCGCCGCTCCCGGGCCGGCATGCCCCGGCACTCCAGGCCGAAGGCGATGTTGTCCTCCACGGTGCGGTGGTCGAACGAGGTGTAGTCCTGGAACACCATGCCGCGGTCGGCCCCCGGGCCGGCCACGGGCCCGCCGTCCACCAGCACCTCCCCCTCGGTGGGAGGGTGCTGCGGGCCGAGGCCGGCGATGAGCCGGAGCAGCGTGGACTTGCCGCAGCCGGAGGGTCCGAGCAGCGCGATGAACTCGCCCTTGCCCGGGAGGTCCTCGACCACGAAGGAGACGTCTCGGACGGCGGTGAGCGCGGTCCGCCCCTCGCCGAACCGCTTGGTCACGCCGCGGAACTCCACCACCGGCGGGCGCGGCGCGGCGCCGGCCGCCGGTGGCGCCGGTGCCTTGGTCCCGGGCTGCTGGGCGGGCTGGCTCACGAGTCGTTCCGGTAGGGGAAGAGCCCGCGCTGGAAGAACGCGAGGGCGCGGTCGATGCCCCAGGCGAGGAGGCCGATGAGGACGAGCACGAGGAAGATGTGGTCGGTGTGGCCGCGCCGCTGCGACATCGAGAGCAGGTAGCCGAGGCCGTACTTCGCGTTCACCAGCTCGGCCAGCATGATGTAGCCGAAGGCGATCCCGAAGAGGCTCCGCAGGCTGGTGAAGACGCCGGGCATGGCCAGCGGCACCAGCACCTTGGTGACGACCTGCGCGCTGCTGGCGCCGAGCGTCTGCGCCGTGTCCACGTAGCGGTCGTTGATCGCGATCACCGAGGCGGCCGCGTCGGAGAAGACGAACGGGACGGTGGCGATGAAGATGAACATCACCTTCTGCGACTCGTCGATGCCGAACCAGAGGATGGTGAGCGGGATGAGCGCGGCGACCGGGATGTTGCGCAGCACCAGCACCACCGGCGCGATGAACGCGCCGAAGGCGCGCCAGCTGCCCGCGGCCATGCCCAGCGGCACGCCGACGACGGCCGAGAGGAGGAAGCCGAGGAGCACCCGCCGGAGCGTCGCCACCACCGCCTCGAGGAGCGACCCCTCGGCGAGGAGCGAGCGCGCGCTGGTCACCACCTCGAGCGGGCTCGGAAGGAGCACCGGGGAGACGAGGCGGCTCTCCGGCGCCCCCGCCGTCGCCGCCGTCCAGGCGAGCAGCACGGCGGCGATGCACGCCGCGCCGAGCCCCTTGCCCACCAGGAGCGGCGGCGGCTGGCGCAGCGCGAAGAGGCCGGGGGGGAGCGGCTTGCGGGCCACGGGCCGTCCCTTCACTTGGTGGTGACGGCCTCGGCCGGGTAGACCTTGATCTCCACCCGGCGGTTCTTGGCGTGGTTGAGCGGATCGGCCGGGTCGGCGGGGCGGTCCCACCCCACGCCCGAGACCGCGAACTGGTTGGGCTGGAGCTTGCCGAACTTGCGCGTCAGGGCCTCCTTCACGGCGTTGGCCCGGTTCGCGGCCAGCTCCTTCACCATCGAGGCGGGCACGCGGCCCTGCATGGAGGCGTCGGTGTGCCCCTCGATGACCACGCGCGCCGCGCCGTACTGGCCGGCGAGCTTGCCGATCTCCTCCACCACGAAGTCGACGTTGGGGTCGTAGAGCTCCTCGCGCTCCTTCCCGTCCACCACCTGCGACACCTTCTTGTGGAGGTCCCAGGAGTTCGGGAAGAAGTGGATCACCACGGTCTTGGTGAGGATCTCGCTCGACTCCGCCTGGATGGCGCTGGCCGAGGTCGGCGCGAAGTGGACCTCGTATTCGTCCTTCTGGTCCGCGTAGCGCGGGATCGCGGCGAGCTTCTTCAGCACCGAGAAGTCGGCGACCTGGTCGAAGGAGACCTTGTTCGAGACCGCGCCGATCTTCTTGTAGAGGAAGAAGGCGTTGTCGTAGGTGCGCTCGAAGCTGGTGGGGTTGTTCTGGTTGAGGAAGAACTCGCGGTTCTCGGCGAAGTTGGTCCAGTGCGCGTCGCCGAGCATGCCGAGCGCCTCGGAGGCGGTGATCCCGTAGCCCTGCGCCATCCAGGTCGAGACCTTCTGCTTCGCCTCCTGCGCCTTGAGGTCGATCATCGCGTCGAAGATCCCGCGGACGACCCCCTCGACGAGGTCGCCGTGGTCCTTGGCGAAGTCGGCGCGCGCGAACCAGACGTCGGCGATGAGCTTGTTGGCGGTGGCGGTGGAGACGATGAGCTTGTTCCCCTTCACCTTCTCCAGGTTGTAGATGTCCGGCGCCCAGCTCACGCAC
>DATIWK010000110.1:0-9676 GCA_035519395.1 Anaeromyxobacteraceae bacterium
CCGCGAAACGGGCGCAGAGGGCGAGCGACCGGCGGGCGAGCCGGATCATCGCGGGCGTCGACCACTGCGCGCGCACGCCGCCCCCGTTCCGTCCCGAGGCGCCGGCGGCGTTCACGACGCTGTCGCAGGCTATCCGGCCGCGGTCGGTCACGACGGCGGTGAGCCGACGCCCCGCTCGCTCGAAGCCGACGGCGCGCGTGAAGGTGAGCACCCTCGCCCCGAGCGCCGCCGCGCGCGACGCGTAGCCCCAGAGGAACGGCCAGGGGAACACCACGCCGTCGTCCGGGTTCCACGAGGCGGCGACGAACCGCGCGCCGTCGAGCTGGGGGACGAGGTCGAGCGCCTCCTCCCGCGAGACGACGCGGGTGCGCAGGCCGTGCGCCGCGTGGAGCGCCGCGTTGCGCTCCAGCGCCGCCACGTGCTCCGCCGTGGAGGCGAGGAAGAGGTAGCCGCCTCGCCGGAACCAGACGTTCACGCCCATGTCCACCGCGAAACGGGCGCAGAGGGCGAGCGACCGGCGGGCGAGCCGGATCATCGCGGGCGTCGACCACTGCGCGCGCACGCCGCCCCCGTTCCGTCCCGAGGCGCCGGCGTTCAGGTAGGCGCGCTCCAGCACCAGGACGTCGGTCCGCCCGCGGCGCGCCAGCTCGGCGGCGAGCGCCAGCCCCATGATCCCGCCGCCGACGATCACCACGTCGGCGCGGGGGGGCAGCGGCGCCGCGATGCCGGGCGGCGGCGCTCGGGGCGGCCCGTCGGGCGCAGGGGGGACGCCGTCGTCGTCGGGGAGCGCGGCGGGGTCGATCGCCGCCAGCTCGCCCAGGGCCACGGGGCTCGCCGGGGGGCGCGCGGTGAAGGGCGCGATCTCGGCGGGCGTGGCGCCCAGGCGGAGCAGCGCGCGGGCCACGGCCGCGACGCAGCTCTTCCCCTGGCACGGGCCGGTCCCGAAGCCGGTGTAGCGCTTCACCGACTCGAGATCGCGGTGGCCCAGGGCGAAGGCGCGCCGCACCTCGGCGCGGGTGACGTCCTCGCAGGCGCAGAGGATGTCCTCAGGCACGCGCCGCCTCCGTGCCCGCGCGCCGCCCGGCCTCCACCGCGGCGGGGGTCGAGGGGATTCCCGTCGCCTCCCCTGCGGCGAGGAGGCCGGGCACGGAGGTCCGGCCGGACGCGTCCGCCTGCACCGCGAAGGCCCCGCGGCCGGCGTCGAGGGTCACCGCCGCGCCGAGCTGCCGGGCGAGATCGATCGCGGGCAGCGGCGGCGTCGCGACGGCGGCGGCGTCGCACGGCAGGCGCGCGCCGCCGGCGAGGAGAAGCGCGCGGACCCGGCCCCGCCCCAGGACGCGGACCGCCTCCGGGACCCGCCGTGCGTCCGCACCCGCCTCCGCGAGCCGCGCCGCCGCGGCGTCGGCCTCCGGCCCGCTCCCGAGCACCGCGATCCGCTCGCCCGGCAGGACGCCGTGCTCGGCGAGGAGGGCGAGGACGCCGCGCGCCGCGAGCACCCCCGGCCGGTCGCCGCCCGGGATGTCCGGGGGCTCCGGGTGGCCGCCCGGACAGAGGACGACGCGCCGGGCGCGCACCAGGCGCAGCCGCTCCGGCTCGCGCAGCAGCGCGAGCGGAGTGCCGCCGTCGCGCCAGAGCCCGAGCACCACCCCACCGGCCGCGGCCTCGCCGCCCGCTGCCCGCACCGCGTCGGCGACCCGGACCGGCCACGCGGCGTCCGGTTCGCCCGGCAGCCCGAGCCGGGCGCGCAGCCGGCCGCCCAGGGCCGGCTCGGCCTCCGCGAGCAGAATCCGCCGTCGCGCCGCCGCGAGCGCCTCGGCTGCGCCGAGGCCGGCGGGACCGGCGCCCACCACCAGGGCGTCGAACACGTCCTCGCCCGGAGCCGCGGCCGCGGGCGGGAGGGTGTCGGGCAGGCGTCCCATTCCGGCGAGCCGCCGGGAGAAGGCGACCGCGGCGCGGTTCGCCGGGGCGAAGCCCGTCATCAGGTGGTGGTGGTCGATCCCTCGCGGAAAGACGAGGTCGATGGCGCCGAGGAGGTCGTGCGCCGCGCCCGGGAATGCGTTCTGCGACGTCACCCGGAGCCCATCCCGGCACGCGGTCCGGCAGGCGCGCTGGCCGGGCATTCCGCCCGCGCGCACCAGGCAGCTCCCGCACGAGCCCGCCAGGCAGAAGGGTCCGCGGGGGCGGTGGTACTTGGCGCTCCGCGCCACCAGCGGGATTCCGGCGGCGAGGAGGGCGGAGGCGATGCTCTCGCCGGTTCGCGCCGGGATCTTCCGCCCGTCGAAGGTGATGGCGCAGTCGGTGGCGAAGGCGGCGAGGCGGGGCATGGCGCGGGCCGCTCCCGCCCGGAAGATAGCGCCGGCGGACGCGGCGGCCCTGGCCCGGCGGGGGTGGGGCTGGGCCGTTATGATGCGCCACCGTGGCCGCGATCTTCGTGTTCGTCGACGGGGTGGGGGCGGGCGCGCGAGATCCCGACCGGAATCCGCTCGCGCGCGGCGAGTTCCTGCTCTCGCGCTTCGCGGACGGCGGCGGCACGACGCTGCCGCGGGGCGGCCGCTCCGGCCTGGCCGACGCGTGCCTCGGCGTGCCCGGCCGCCCGCAATCGGCCACGGGCCAGACGGCGATCCTCACGGGCGAGAACGCGCCGCGCGCCATCGGCCGGCACCTGCTCGGTTTCCCCAACGCGCCGCTCCGCGACCTCCTCCGCACCCGCTCCATCTTCCTTTCCCTCGCCGCGGCGGGCAGGCGCGGGGCCTTCGCCAACGCCTACCCGGTGGCCTATCTGCGCGCCCTCGGCTTCGAGGCGCACGGCGACCCGGAGTTCGCGATCGGCGCTCGGCGGGCGAGGGCGGCTGCCACCACCGTCGCGTTCGCGGCCGCGGGCGGGCGCTTCCGGACCTGGGCAGATGCGTTCGCGGGCGAGGCCCTCACGCACGACATCACGGGGAAGCGCGCCGCCGCGCGCGGCGCCCGCGTCCCGGTCCGCTCGCCGGAGGAGGGGGCGGAGATCGTGTCACGCCTCGCGGCCGCGCACGACCTCACGCTCTTCGAGTTCTTCGAGAGCGACGAGGCGGGTCACGCCCGGTCGATGGATCACGCGCTGGACGCGCTCGGGCGGCTCGACGCGTTCCTGCGCGCGCTCCTCGCCCGCCTGCCGGACGGCGACTCGCTCGTCGTCGCCAGCGATCACGGGAACGTCGAGGACCTGTCCACCCGCAACCACACCACCGCACCGGTCCCGGTGCTCGGATTCGGCCCTGCTGCCGCGGGCATCGAACGTGTGCGCGATTTGACGCACCTCGCCCCGTTCCTGCTCGACCTGTGCGGGGCGCAGGGTGTCTTGCCAGTGGGCGCCGCGTCGGGATAAATCGAGCCGGATGCGATGGTTCGTCCCGCTGGCGGTGGCGACGGTCGCCGGGTGCGCCCACGTCGCTCCACGGGACCCGCAGCCGCGCGTCGACGAGGTGCGCGTCGGCGCCTCCCGGTTCCTGGTCCAGTACTGGCCGGAGGACGCGGGCGCGGCGCGCCAGGTGGTCTCCGCCCTGCAGCAGGCCGGGCCTCGGGTCGAGCGCTGGGGCGCGCTCTCCAGCACCGTCACGTTCATCATCCACCCGAGCCACGAGGCGCTCGAGTCGGCGGTCCGGCGGGAGGGCTACGTGTGGCTCCGCGCCTGGGCCCAGTACGCCACCATCAACATGCAGTCGCCCCGGACCTGGTCGCTCTTCGGCGGCTCGAGCCGCGACGTGGAGGAGCTGGTCACGCACGAGCTGACGCACTGCGTGATGTACCAGGTGGCCTCGACGGAGTTCAACTGGCCGTACAAGGGCATCCCGCTCTGGTTCCGCGAGGGGCTCGCCAGCGTCACCGCGGAGCAGGGCCACCGCCGCGGCCGCGTCGAGGACCTCTGGCGCTACTACGAGCGGAGCACCCCGGGCTCGGGCGACGGCGTCCCCGGATCGCGCGCGCGGGTCGCCTTCGGCACGCTGGGCAAGGAAGGCGATCCCATCGCGGACCCGGAGCCGATGTACCAGGAGCAGTCGGAGATCGTGTACGGGGCGGCGCACCACGCGTTCAAGTTCCTCGTCGATCGGTACGGGGAGGAGCGGGTGCGCGGCGTGCTGGCGTCGATGGCGCAGGGGCTCCCGTTCTCGCGGGCGTTCGAGCAGGCCATCGGGATCTCGGAGCCGGAGTTCGCGGCGGACTTCCGGAGGTACGTGGTGTGGCAGGGGTGGCGGCGCTGACGGTCTGACGCGGTCGAGGTCGGAGTCGCGGTCGAGGTCGGAGTCCGGCGCGGTCGGTAGCAGCGCCGGATCTGCCCGCGGCCCGCCCGCTCCCGCTCCGGCGCGTCCTCGCGCGCGCATGGCCTTCCTGGTCGCGCGCTCTGGATCGCTTCCGTGGGCGCGCTCCGTCTCGGCGCCGCGTCTCCCGTCGTGCGCCTCGGCGGCGCCTGCGGAACTCGCCCTCCGCGTGGTGCAGAGGCGCTCGAGGCTTCGGGCTCGGACAGTCCTCGGCGCCGCAGACGGTGTGCTCGCTCTCGCGCGCCTGGGGACCGCCGCAGTTCGCGCGCTCGTCTTATGCCCTCGCTTGCGCGCTGCGGTATGCGCCTTCGCGGGTGCGGGCGGGCCGCTCGTCGCCGCGCTGCTGGTACCGCGCACGGTGGTTGATGGAGATGGACGATGCCGCAGGTGATCGGGGTCACCGCTCGTGCTCGAGGCCGTCACGGTCGAAGACGCGCGGAAGGATGTCGCGCTCGCCGAGTTTGCGCTTCTTCCGGTCCCGGCGACTCGCAGACATCTGGTTCCGAGTCGCGGCTGCGCGCCGCCACCCACCGGGGGCCGGTCAGTCCACGGCAGGCTCGACGGCGTCGAACGACTTCAGTTCGGCCGCGGTCGCCGCGACCGCTCGCTCGCGCCCCGGCACGCTCGGGCTCCGCAGGACCACTGCGCCGCCGGGCAGGACCACGTAGCACCCCTTGTCGCCATCAGAGGCGATCGGGATCCCGTCCCGCACGCGGTGGGCGGTCCGGGCCTCGCGCAGGTCCCCCCGCGACAGCGGGTAGAAGCCGTAGATCTCCCAGCGTGCGGGCGGCGTTCGCCGGGCGTCCACGAGCTGGAACTCGTTGCGCTCTAGGAACGGCGCGGTCCGGTACAGGTCGACCAGCTCCGGCGGCGGCGCGAATCCACAGACGGCAACCACGCCGCCAATGTCCGGTTGGCGCAGCCGCCGCGCGGCGCCTCGCGCGTGCCAGGGCGCGACGATCGAGAACCGGACGATGACGCCGAGGAAGAGCAGCCCCCCTGCCACGATCACCCCGCCGACGACGATCCCGATCACCTCGCGCATGTTGCCCGCGAGTGTAGCCGATCGGCCGGGCGGCCCGCTACCGAGCGGTGGCTGCGCGCGTCCGCGGAGTCGAGAGTCGATGACGTCGGTCATACGGCGGCGAACAGAGCGGCCCGCCCGCTCCCGCGGAGGCGCATACCGCAGCGCGCAAGCGAGGGCCAGAGACGAGCGCGCGAACTGCGACGGTCCTCGGCGCGCTCGCGAGAGGTCCTCGGCTGCGGCGCCGAGGACTGCCTGAGCCCGGAGCCTGAGCACCTCCACACCATGCGGAGGGCGAGTTCCGCAGGCGCCGCCGGGGTGCACAGCGAGAGACGCCGTGCGGAGGACGAGCGCGCCAACGGGAGCGGTCCAGAGCACGCGACCGAGAAGGCCGTGCGCGCGCGAGGACGCGCCGCAGCGGAAGCGGGCGGGCCGCGGCTGTATCCCTGGGTGGCCCATCGACTTCGCGCTCGCTCCGCGAGCTCCACCCCGGGCCGGACGGGAATCCGCGAGCTCAGCGCGTGCCGACGGTGAGCATCACCCCCGCCGCACCACGCTCGCCACCATCCAGAGACGGTCGCCGTACTGCCGCTCGGCGCAGATCCAGAGCCGCACCGGCTCGCCGCCCACGGTCTCCTCCAGGCCCGACTCCGGCCCCCAGATCCACTCGCGCGCCTCGGCGCCGCCGCCCATCTTCGGCTCGCCGGCCTCGTCGCCGAGGAGTCCGCTCGCGAGCAGGGTCGGCTCGGCGGGCTCGGTCGCCACGATCTCGACGTGGGTCGCCACGCCCGCGCGGTCGGCCTCGATGCGCGCCACGGCGGCGAGATCGCCCTCCACCGCGAACGCGAGGTCGGGGTCGTCGCCGAGGTCGAGGTTGAGGAGCCGCCGGCGCTCCGCGTCGAGGCGGATGGGCGTCGCGTACGGGCGCCATCCGGCGCGGGCGAAGGCATCGAGCGCCTCGCGGCGCGGCCTCGCCAGGAGCTCCTCCAGCGCCGGGATGGGCGGGACCGCCATGGTCACCTCGCGGGCGCGCGCGCCTCCCCGGGCGGCGGCCGTGTCCCCTCCGACCAGGGCGCGGGCAGGATGGGGCTGCGCTCGTTCTGCCTCGCCACGCGCTGCAGCTCGATCTCGCCCACCAGGACAGAGGGCGCCACCGTCGAGACCGGGACGTAGCCGCTCTCCGCGCCGCAGTAGCCGTTGAAGACGCGGACCTGGTCGCTCGCGGCGAGCACCTTGTTGACGCTGGTGAGCGGCGTCCCCACCAGCTCGACGCCGCGGACCAGCTCCTCCTTCCCGGTCCCCACGTCCACGCGGTAGACGAGCCGGGGTGTCCCCTTGAACGCCTGGTAGCCGTACGAGGTGGTGTTGGTGTTCCCGCCGGTGATGTCCCGGAGGATGAGGCCGTACGGCTTCCCCTGGCGCCGCGCCTCCTCCATCAGGAGCTTCTTCAGCTCCGCCATGGAGACGCGCCTCGACGACTCGACCACCAGGTTGGACATGCGCGCCATGGGGGTGCGCGTGCCGTGGCTGCGCCCGTGGCCGTTCGACCGGTCGAACGGCTTCACCGGCTTGCGCGAGAGGAGGTAGGTCTCGAGCACGCCGTCGCGCACCAGCACCGTGCGCCGCGCCGGGACGCCCTGCTCGTCGAACGCGTAGGTGCCGTTGAGCGTCGTGGCGCCCACCGCGTCCAGGGTGGGGTCGTCCACGATGGTGAGGAAGGGCGGCAGCACCGCGCGCCCCACCTGGCCCTTGAACGTCTGGCCCTCCTTGTCGTCGTCGAGCCGCTCGCCCTCCAGCCGGTGACCGACGGCCTCGTGGAAGAGGACGCCCGCCGCCTCGGGCTCGAGGATGGCGGGCCCGGTGTACGGGTCGATGGCGGGCGCGGCGCGGAGCGCCTCCAGCTCGCTCACCATCGCCTGGACCGCCCCGCGGATGACCCCGGCGTCCGGGAGGGCAGCCTCGGTCCGCGCGTAGAAGTCGCGGCTGTCCTCGAGGAGCTGTCCGTCGGCCGCCCGGGCCACCGCCTGGACGTGCACCCCGTAGATCGTCGCCTCGGTGAGGAGCGCCGTCCCCTCGCTGCTCGCGTACCAGCGCACCGTCTTCTCCGCCGTCACCTTCATCGACGAGTCGAAGACGTCCGGGTGCTCGCGGAAGAGGGCGGTCGCCTCGCGTACCGCCGTCCGCCACCGCTGGCGGTCGAACGGAAAGGGGCGGGGCGGGCCGACGTGGCGCACCGGGGCCTCGCGCGAGAAGCTCGGGGCGCGGTCCGCCACGTCCTGCCGGTACACGTCCTTGGCCTTCTTCTTGAGGTAAGCGGAGAGCGCCTCCTTGTACTTCTCGTCGGTGAGGAGCCAGAGCGAGTTGCGGAGCGCGCTCACGTCGCCGTCGAGGGGCGCGTCCTTGGGCGCGTACCAGCTCGGGCTCTCCCCGCCCAGGATCAACACCGCGTCGTCCGTGCCGGACGAGTCGAAGCCGTAGTTCCCCACCCGGACGTCCGCGAAGAGGTTGCGGTCGCGGCGCTCCACGTCGTCGTAGACGGCGCCGTAGCGGCCGCCGATCTCGAACGTGGAGACGTCCTTCACCTGGTAGCCGATGAAGTAAGGCGCCTCGTACCCCTGCAGGCGGAGGCGCTCCATCGACCGATCGAGCTCCGCTCGCATCGCGTCGAGCACGGCGTTCCGACCGTCGGAGGCGGTGGCCGCGGCGGGCGCGAGCAGGATCGCGGCGAGCAGGAGGGTGGGCGTCACGGGGTCCTCGCGAGAGGCCCAGATCTAGCACGGGGCCCGGCCCGGCGCTCCGCGCCCGCCACGCCGGCCCGATCCGATCGCGCCCGGCCGTCACGCCCGCGCTGCGTCGCGCCGCCGGCAGGGCGTGCCGTGCCGCGGCCGCGCCGGGGCCGCGCCGCGGCCGGGTGGCCCCCCGGCACGATGTCGCGGGGCCTACCCCGGCGTTCGTGTTCGCTTTCGGTGGATCCGGGCTAGAATCCACGCCCGGTGCGCGTACTCGGAAAGTATCGCCTCCTCGAGCCGCTCGCGTCCGGCGGGATGGCGGACGTGTTCCGCGCCGAGGTCGCCGGCGCCGAGGGCGTGACGAAGGAGGTCGCGCTCAAGCTGGTCCGCGGCGAGCACGCCGGCGGCAGCGACTTCGTGAGGATGTTCATCGAGGAGGCGCGGCTGGCCTCCCGGCTCAGCCACGCCAACGTGGTGCAGGTCTTCGAGTTCGACCAGGTCGACGGCCGGTACTACATCGCCATGGAGCTGGTGCGCGGCCACCACCTCGGCCGGGTCGTCGAGCGGTGCCGCGAGGCCGGGCTCCGCTTCGGGGTCGCCCGGGCGGTGCACGCCGCCGCCGAGGTGGCGCGCGCCCTCTCCTACGCGCACCGGCTGGCGGGGCCGGACGGCGCGCCGCTGGGGCTGGTCCACCGCGACGTGTCCCCGCACAACGTGCTGGTGTCGTTCGAGGGCGAGGTGAAGCTCGCCGACTTCGGCATCGCGCGGGCCATGAACCAGGCCGGGCTCACCCGGCCGGGCACCGTCAAGGGCAAGCTCGCGTACATGGCTCCGGAGCAGGCGCGGGGCGAGGGCGTGGACGGGCGCGCGGACGTCTTCTCGCTGGGTGTCATCCTCTGGGAGCTCTGCGCCGGGCGGCGCCTGTTCGCCCGGGACTCGGAGGCGGCCACGCTCGCGGCGGTGCTCGCCGCGGAACCGGTGTCGCCGCCGTCGTCCTGGAACGAGGAGGTGCCGCCCGAGCTGGACGCGGCGGTCCTTGCCGCGCTGGAGCGCGAGCCGGGCCGCCGTACCGCGTCCGCGCAGCAGCTCGCGACGGCGCTCTCCGGTCTCCTCCTCCGCCTGGCGCGGGAGCCGGACGACATCGACCTGCGCGCCTTCATGCAGCAGCTCTGGCCCGACGCCGCGGCGCCCGGCGGCCCGGTCGCGGACGACGCGACCCGCGTCCGCCCCCGGCCTGCGAGCGGCGACACGACCGCGCCGGCGGAGACCACCACCCGGACCGCGCCGCGGCCTGTCCGCGCGTTCCGCGCCGCCGTGGTGGCCCTGGCCGCCGGCGCGCTGGTCGCAGCGCTCACCGCCGTCGTGGCCGTGCGTCGCGCCGGAGGCGGGCCGCGGGAGACGCCGGCACCGGCAGCGATCGCCGCGACGGCAGCCTCGACTTCGACCCCTGCCGCGACCCCGACCGCTACCCCGACCGCTACCCCGACCGCTACCCCGACCCCGACCGCGACCGCGACCCCGACCGCGACCCCGACCGCGACCGCGACCCCGACCGCGGCGTCCGCATCGTCCTATCGCGGCTCCGCCGCGCCGGCTTTCCGCGCGCGGTGGCGGTCGACCTCGCCTCG
>DATIWK010000111.1:0-19084 GCA_035519395.1 Anaeromyxobacteraceae bacterium
CTTCCGCGGCTTCGCAACGAGCCCCCTCCGCTTCGCCGAGCGGTCGAGGATGAGGTCCAGGCCCTTCTCCAGGATCTGCTCGACGGATGCCCCAGGGTCGGAGTGCGAGAGGGCGTCGCGGGCGCGGTCGAGCTTGTCGAGGAACTGCTTCGAGACCGTGTAGTGGACCCGGCGGAGGTCGGCGGTGAGCGGGACGGCGGTGTCACGGGGCGGGGCGAGTCGGACCGGCGCAGGCCCGGACTTGATTTCGGTCACCGTTTCACCCAGGTGAAACGCACTGTAAGTGAATGAGGGTGCGTCCGGAACGGGCGGGGCCGCTCGGGACGGCGAAGCTGGCGCACGCACCGCCGTCACGACCGCCCGAAGCGGCACGACCTCGGCGGGTTGGAGCTCCGCCACCAAGGCCACGGCCTCCCGCTTCGAGAGCCCGAAGAACCGGGGCAGGATGTCGCTCCAGTTCTCCCGGGTGAGGACCTTCTGGACCTCGCAGACGGTGCTCAAGCAAAGGCGCCCCTCCCGGATCGGCTCGACGATCCCGGGGAAGTCGAGGATGAGCTCGGCGGCGGTCTTCCGGTGCTGAGCCGCCCCGGCTGAGAGGCCGAGCTCGCGCCGGAGGAAGTAGAAGAGCGAGGTGTGGCCCAGCTCCCGCCACCGCTCGTCCTTGTGGAAGGCGGCGAGGACGAGGAGGAACTCGGCCAGGGCGGAGCGCTCGGAGCGGAGCAGCTCGGCGAGACGGAGGGTGAGATCGCGTGCAGTGTTCATGTCCGCCACTGTCTCACGAGATTCCGAGCCCTCTGCAAACGCGCAGGGAAGGCCAATGGCGCGCGCAACGGAGGCGGGGGCGCGCGGACCCTTCGGCGCCGGGCGGCGCGGCAGGGCGACCCTCTCCGCGCGCCAGAGAGGCGGTTCCGGAGCATTCGCTCACCGTCAACGCGATTCGCCCAACACCGCGTCAAACGGGAAAGTGGGTATACACCAACCGTGAGCCGGGCACGCGGCGCCGCCTCCCGCGCGCGGTGCCGTCCCGCAGGCCGCCCTCGTCGCTGCGGCCTCTGGTGAACGGCGCGAACCGCGTGTGTGCCGCCTGCCCCGCCACCCGCTCGCGCCGCTACGGCGTTCCACGACTCCGCCACCTGATCCCGGCCGAGAAGTGATGAATCGTCAGGCCGCGGGGGAGGGGACCCTCGGCAGCCGGTCACCTCGGGCTCGAGCGGGCCCGAGGTCGACGGCGCGCCCGTCACAGCACGCGCGCAGCGATCTCGTCGCCCGTCCGGGCGTTCACGATCCGCAGGCCGAGGAACCGCGCCGCGACGCCCTCGTACCACCCGGGCTCGCCCCTGCGCTTCAGCTTCCAGGTGCGCTCGGGGCGGAACACGATCTCCATCTCGATGGCGCCGGTCCGGAACGGGCCCTCGAAGTCGAGGTCGAGCATGCCGGGCGGAAGGGTCCCGTGGATGGGGATGAGCCCGATGACGGGCTGCCCGCGCGGATCCTGGTGGGTCGGCTCGCCGTGGGTGAGTGCAAGGCCGCCGCCGTCCACGAACGGCGTCACGAGCACGAGGTACCCCTCGCCGCGAACCTGCGCGCGCACCAGCGTCGCCGCGTCGGGTACCCGGACCGCGAAGGTGCGGCCGGTCACGGCGCGCCGCGCGGCGGCGACGTTGGACTCGCAGGTCCGCCGCTCCATCCCCTCGCCGCAGCGGCCCACGTAGCGCGCCAGGAACGCCTCGAGGCTCTCGAGCCGCTCCGCGCGGCGCTCCAGCGCGTCGAAGCGGCCGTCGGCCCGGGCCACCGCGCCGGCGAGGGTGGCGGCCAGGGCAAGCGCGGCGAACCGCAGCGGCGTCGTCATTCCGTCGTCCTCCGCGGGCGAGGCGCCCGAGCGCGCGGAGTGTAGCGCGCGAGAACGGCATTCGTCTGCGGGTGAAGGTCCACCCGAGGGTCCCGGCCGCCCGGTGCGTGGCGCGACCCCGCCATCCCGAGTCCTGGGCCGCCGTGCGCGCGGCGCCCACCCGGAAGCGACGTGGCCGGCGCAGGCGGCGGCCGCTCGAAGGGGTGGGCGGTGGCCCGGGAATCGGTGATCCGCCCGAGGTGGGTTGAGGTCGTTTCTTTGACTACATGAGCCCACCCATCTACGGTGGAATCGCACGAACTTGGAGGACCGCGATGCTCTGGCCACTCAAGCCGACGCCCGCCACTCCCGCGGAAGACCGCCGCTCGGCGCCGCGGCTCGACAAGGTCTTCCCCGTCTACCTGGAGGGCGATCGCGGCGGCGGCAGGGGCGTCGCGCGAAACATCTCCGAGGGCGGCATGTTCGTGGAGACGCGAGCGCCGCACCCCATCGGCTCGCAGGTGCGCGTGACGTTCCCGGCCGAGGGGGGCGAGATGATCGCGGTGGGAGAGGTCCGCTACGTATGCCACCTGCTCGGGCGCGGAGACGCCGAGGCCACCGGGATCTTCGCGCTGCGCGGCATGGGGGTGCGGTTCCTCTACTTCGAGGCGGGCGCCGGCGTCGTGGCCCACGCCCAGTAGCGAGCGCGGGCCGCCGCGCTGTTGCCCACCCCCGGGCGCGCGTGTTACCCGGATCCCGATGCTGGCGATCGAGACGAGGGGCCTCACGCGGCTCTTCGACGGGAAGACCGCGGTGGAGGGCCTGGATCTCGCGGTCCCCGCGGGCGCGTTCTACGGATTCCTCGGGCCGAACGGCGCCGGCAAGAGCACCACCATCAAGATGCTGACCGGGCTGCTCGCGCCGACCTCGGGCGCGGCGCGGATCCTCGGCATCGACCTGGCGCAGACACCCCTCGACGTGAAGCGGCAGGTGGGCGTCGTGCCGGACGGCCTGTCGCTCTTCGAGCGCCTCTCGGGCGCGGAGCAGCTCCGCCTTCACGGCCAGCTCTACGGGCTCGAGCGGCGCGAGGCGGCGAGCCGCGCCGAGGAGCTGCTCGCGGCGCTGGAGCTGACGGCGGAGGCGGGGAAGCTCGTCGGCGAGTACAGCCACGGCATGAAGAAGAAGCTCGCCCTGGGCTGCGCGCTCATCCACGCGCCCCGGCTCCTCTTCCTCGACGAGCCGTTCGAGGGCATCGACGCGGTGGCGGTCACCGGGATCCGGGGCATGTTGCAGGACCTGGTGACGCGCGGGCGCATGACCATCTTCCTCACCAGCCACGTGCTGGAGGTGGTGGAGCGGCTCGTGACGCACGTCGGGATCATCCACCGGGGACGGCTCGCGGCGCAGGGTACGCTGGAGGACGTCCGGGGGGCCGGGACGCTCGAGGAGTTCTTCATCCGGACCGTGGGCGAGGACCGCCCCGCGCCACAGGGGCTCTCCTGGCTCGGGCAGCGGACCGAGCCGTGAGGGCGGCCCCCGAGGGCGGCGCCGGCCGCGCGCCCGCCGCGGCGCTGCCTTCGCGCCGCCGCGCGACGCTCCTGGCCCTGGCCGAGCTGCGCGGCCGCCTGCTGTGGCGGCGGCTGCGCGGCCGCAGCGGCGTGCCCGAGCTGGTGGCCCGGATCACCTCGTTCGCGATCGCGCTCCCGGCGGCCCTCCTCTTCGCCGGCCTGGCCGGAGCCGGCTCGCTGGCGGCAGCGCGCGCCGGGCGCGGCGTGCAGGTAGACGCCACCGTGACGGCCCTGTTCTTCGGGGTGTGGCAGACCTGGACGGTGGTGAGCCTCTCGCTCGCGGAGCGCGAGGCGCTCGACCTCCGCCGCTACCTCCTTTACCCGCTGCCGCCGGGCCGGGTGTGGGCGTACGGGCTCGCCGCGTCGGTGGTGGGCGATCCCTTCGCCGTCTTCTGGTGCGTCATCCTCGCGGGGGCCTTCGGGGGAGCTGCGCTCGGCCGGCCGGGGGGCTGGCTCGCGCCGCTCGCGCTGGTGTTCGCCCTCTTCGTGGTGGGGACCGTGGCGCTGGTGTCGCTCCTGCAGGAGATCCTGGCGCGCGCCCTTCGCGGCAAGCGGGCCCGGGCCCTCGCCATCGCTGCGTTGTACCTGCTGCTCACGGCGGCGCTGGCGTGGGCGTCGGGCGGCCATCGCCTGAACGGGATCGAGGCGCTGCGCAAGGCCGCCCTGTTCCAGTGGATCGCCTACCCGGCCGCGCTCGCGGCCGGCGCCGGGCGCGCCCTTTACGCCGGGCGTCTCGCCGAGGCGGTCCCGTGGGTGGCGGGCCAGCTCGCGGCCGCCGTCGCCACCGCGCTGCTCGCCTACCGGCTCGCGCTCGCCGCGGCACTCTCGGGCGGAGAGGGGACGACCGGGCGCGCCACGCCGGGCGGCCGGGGGTGGCCGACGGGGTTCCTTCCCGGGCGCCTGGGACCCCTCGTCGAGAAGGAGGCGAAGTACCTGCTGCGCCATCCGCTCGCGGCGATCCTGGCGCTGGTGGTGCCGGCCTTCGCGGCCCTGGTCGCCTGGAAGGTCGCGCCCCGCATCCCGGCGGAGGCGGGCGAGGTGCTCCGGGCGCTGCCGCTCATGGCCTTCGCGCTCTACACCCACCTCGTCACGCAGGCGTTCTGGCTCAACGCCTTCGGCTGGGAGCGAGGAGGCGCGCGCATCTGGTTCCTCGCTCCGGTGGCGCCGGCCCAGGTGGTCCTCGCCAAGAACGCCGCCACCTACGTCTTCGCGCTGGCGGTGTTCGTCGCCTGCGCCGGCGCGGCGGTCGCCGTCGGCGGGCCGCCGCCCACGTGGGCGCTGGTGGCCGCGTTCGTGCTCCACGCGTCGGTGGCGCCCTGGCTCCTCGGCGCCGGCAACCTCGTGTCGATCCTGAACCCCCGCGCGGCGCCGATGGCCGTCCAGCGCGGTGGCGCGCTCTCGCAGCTCTCCGGCCTCGCCGGGATGGCCATCGTCTCCGCCGCGGCCGGACTCTTCGCGCTGCCGGTGCTGGCTGCGCTCCACTGGGAGGAGCCCGCGCTGCTGGTCGGGGCATGGGCGGGGCTGGGCGCGGTCGGCGCCGCGGTGTACCGCGCCACGCTCCCCTGGGTGGGCCGGCTGCTGGTGCGGCGGCGCGAGGCGCTGCTCGAGGCGGTCTGCGGGGACGAGCCCTGACGGCGGGGCCGCTTGTGGCGCGGCAGCGGTGGCCCCATGGCGTGGGGCCTCCGGCGGAGGGCCTCCGGCGGAGTTGACCCGCGGCTCCGTCCATGCCCCAATCGCGCCTTTGCCGACCCTCTCCGGTCCCGAACAGGAGCCGCCCGCATGTCAGAGCCCCTCCACCCGCTCGCCCAGGCCGCCAACGACGCCCTCGCCAAGGACTGCCCCAACGTCCTCGGACTGCTGAGTGCCCGCGGCAAGCGCTTCTTCTTCCCTGCGAAGGGCATCCTCGCCCAGGCCGGAGAGGCCAAGCAGAAGGCGAAGACCGCCAACGCGACCATCGGCATCGCCACCGAGAACGGGGCGCCGATGCACCTCGCCTGCATCCACAAGTACTACCAGGGTCTCACTCCCGGCGAGATCTACGACTACGCGCCGAGCTACGGGAAGCCGGACCTCCGGACCGCCTGGGCGAAGAAGCAGCGCGCCGAGACGCCCAGCCTCGGCGACCAGCCGACCTCGAACCCGGTCGTCACCAACGCCCTCACCCACGGGCTCGGCCTCGTCGGCGATCTCTTCCTCGACCCGGGCGACGCGGTGCTGACCAGCGACCTGCTCTGGGAGAACTACAATCTGAACTGGGAGACGCGGCTCGAGGCCCGGTTCGAGTACTTCCCCTTCTTCGACGACAAGCTCACGCGCTTCAACCTCCCCGGCTTCACCGCCGCGCTCGCGAAGCACCGGGGCAGGAAGCTTGTGGTCTCGCTCAACTTCCCGAACAACCCCTCCGGCTACACGCCGACGAAGGCGGAGGCGGACGGGATCGCAAAGGCCCTCACCGCCGAGGCCGAGGCGGGGACGAAGCTGGTGGTGTGCATCGACGACGCCTACTACGGGATGTTCTTCGACGACGCCATCGAGCGCGAGTCGCTCTTCGGCCGGCTCGCCCGCGCCTCGAACAACCTGCTCGCCGTGAAGATCGACGGCGCGACCAAGGAGGAGTTCGTCTGGGGCCTGCGGGTCGGCTTCATCACCTTCGGCGTGAAGAACGGCACCGCGGCGGCCTACAAGGCGCTCGAGGACAAGACCGCCGGGATCATCCGCGCCTACGTCTCGAACGTCTCCAACCCGGGCCAGTCGATCGTGCTGAAGGCGCTCGGCGATCCCGATTTCCGCAAGCAGCAGGCGGAGAAGGTGGCCGTGCTCCGGGGCCGCGCCGCGGTGGTGGCGACGGAGTGCCGCAAGGCCGAGTACGGCGACTGCTGGGACGTCTACCCGTTCAACAGCGGCTACTTCATGTGCCTCCGGCTCAAGGACGCCGACGCCGACGCGGTGCGGCTGCGGCTCCTCGAGGACCACGGGGTGGGGACCATCGCGCTCGGCAAGCGCGAGCTGCGCGTCGCCTTCTCGTGCCTCACCGAGTCGCAGATCCCGACGGTGTTCGGCTGCGCGGCGAAGGCGGTGCGCGCGGTGCGCGGGAAGTAGCGGCGGCCCGCTAGAACGCGAAGATGGCGCCGCCGAGGGCGCGCGAGGCGGTCGCGGAGCGGCGCACGTCCGCGACGCTCCCGTCGCGCCACGCGCGCTCGAAGGTGACGGCCACCTCGAGCCCGGGCAGGGGCGTGATCCAGCGTGCCGCCGCGGAGAGCGTGGACCGGGAGTCGGTGAGCGGCGCCGGCGTGCCCTCCAGCGAGGGCGCGGGGTCGTGACCGGTCAGCCCCTGGAACCGCTCCAGGCGCGCCGCCCCCGTCAGCGCCACCGGGCCGAGCCGCACGTCCAGGGCCGGCGCCAGCGCCCAGCCCAGGGCGAAGTAGTACTGGTAGGTCCGGGTCACCGTCCCGAGCTCGGTGGACGGGACCGCGCCCGGGTCGGCCGCCAGCGGGAAGGACAGCACGCCGCCGAAGGTGAGGGCGGCGCGCAGCCGCGCCTCGATTCGCGCCCCTCCCAGGAAGAGGCGCCAGGCGAGCTCGACGCCCGGAACGTCCACCAGCGACGTCCAGTCGGTGCGGCCCGGGCCGCCCCAGTCCCGGAAGTCGGAGTTGAACTCGGTTCCGGCGTCGAGGAGCAGGTCCCAGCCCCGGAGGTCACCCGCCCCGGTCCCGGAGAGATCCCGCTGGTAGAGCCCGGCGAGCATCGCGTGCGCACCGAGGTGGGCCTCCGCGAGCCCGCCGCTCGCCAGCGTCACCTCGGCGGCGAGGCGCGTGTCATTGCCGTCGAGCAGGGCGACGCGGCCCTGGCCGGCCTCCTCGTAGCCGGCGCCGTGGACGACGCGCGACGAGAGCGCCAGGCCGAGCGCGGGCGACCAGGTTCCGCCGCGGAGCACCGCGCCCGCCAGCGCGCCGGCGTCGAACCGGTGCCAGGGCAGCGCGCCGCCGTGCGCCTCGGCGATGCCGTCGGTCCGGTCGTGGATCTTCCTCACCGGCTGGAAGAGCCAGGCCAGCGCGCGGTCCACCGCGCCCGCGTTCCGGCGCTCGAAGAAGGCCGAGAGCTGCACCGCCGGCTCGCCGATGGCGATGCCGGCCACCGGCGTGACGATGAGGTCGTTGATCGACGCCTTCTCGTGGAACTCGATCAGCTCCCAGACGGTGGCGCTGCCCGCCGCGTACAGGGACGACTCCCACACCGGGAGGCGGTTGCCGCGCGCGATCAGGTAGTACGCGGTTCCGGCGATGGGGTGTCCCGCGAAGTTGGTGAACCCCTTGTTCGCGTCGAAGCTGACCGCGCCGCGGAAGAGCTTGTCGGTGGGGCTGTATCGGCCGCTGGGCGCTGCGGTGTCCGAGGGATGGAGGAGGTACACGCCGAACCAGACCGAGAGCAGCACGGCTTCCTCGGCGGCGGCGCGAAGCGGGCGAGGGTCCAGCCCGGGTGACGCTGCGGCCGGGGCGGGCAGCTCGGGCGGGCGGAGCTTCAAGGCGGTCGCGTCGTCCGCCAGACCGGAACGCGCGAGTGCCAGGACGAGCCCGACGACGGCCGCATGCGCGAGACGCGGCCGGCGGCCGGCCGGGAGGGGCCCACGCGCAACCCGCGGCGCGACCGGGTGCGACGGGCGCGCAGGGAGGAGAGGGCGCATCGCGGGAGGCTACCCGATCCAGGCCGTGGCGACCCGCGATGTTCCCTCGCGTGGTGGCGCCGCCGCCTTTCCGCTGGTCCGGCCGCCGGCGGGGTGCGCGGCGCGCGCAGACCCCAATGGGTCTCGCCGGGTTGCGTTGCCACGAATCCGCCGGTGGCGGTCTCATCGCGGAGGGGCCTGCATGAACCGGTCGTCGTCCATCGCCACCAGATCCGGAGCGCTCCCGCTCACGATCCTCCTCGGGGTCGCGTCGGGCCTGTCGTCGGGCTGCGGAGGGTCGTGGGGATCCATCACGTGCACGTCCGATCCCCCGCCGCAGATCTCCTTCTCCGGCGCGGTGCGGACCGCGGCCACGGTGGGGATGCCTTACGGGCAGGGGCTCCAGGCATCCAGCAGTGAGCTGCTCGGCGCGTCCCACGGGATCGAGGGCATCTCGCTGCCGCCAGGGGCCTCCGTGGACGCGTACGGCGTCTCCTGGGTGCCCGGGCCCGACTTCGCCGGGACCACGCAGGCGTTCCGGGTCCGCACGGACCGCGACTTCTGCGGGCGAACCGCGGAGCTCGCCTGGTCGGTCCAGGTCTACCCGGAGATCCTCATCACGCGCTTCGAGGTGGCGCCGGCGGTCGTCTCGACGCGCGGCACCCGGGTCGCGGTGGTCGCCGAGTTCACGGGAGGCGACGGCCAGCTCGAGAGCCCATTCGCCGCCGCGCTCGCGAGCGGCGTCCCGCTCGATGCCGGCACGTTGAGCGCCCAGACCACCTTCACGCTCCTGGTCACGAACGGCGCCGGAGATTCACAGGAGCGCTCGGTCGTCGTCTCGGCGCAGGCGCCACCGGTCATCCAGGACACCGCCATCTACCCGGCGGTCGTCACGGTGGGTGATACGGTCACGTTGAGCTGGTCTCTCGGGGGCACCGTCACCTCCCTCACGCTCGATCCGGGCGCGTGGTCGCTCGATCCCTACCGGACCTGGGAGGACGTGGCTCCGCTCCCCGGGACCACCTACACGCTCACCGCGCGGAACGACGTGGGCGACGTGGCCACCGCGACCTTCACGCCCACGGTGCTCCCGCGCC
The DNA here is from genome assembly GCA_035519395.1 of Anaeromyxobacteraceae bacterium. Classification (GTDB taxonomy): domain Bacteria; phylum Myxococcota; class Myxococcia; order Myxococcales; family Anaeromyxobacteraceae; genus Anaeromyxobacter. Next base: position 9,154 of record DATIWK010000111.1, read on the forward strand.
CGGCGATCTCGAGCCTCACCGCGACGCCTCCCGCTCCGCCGTACCTCGGGAGCACCGAGGTGGTGGCCCTCTTCGAGGGAGGCACCGGCCAGCTCGGCACGCCCGCGGCCCCCGGCGGGCAGGCGGTGGAGTCCGGTGTGCCCGTGACGGTGGGACCGCTCTCCGCCAACGCGGACCTGTGGCTCCGGGTGACCAACGCGGGCGGCGCGGCTGCCTTCCAGAGCCTCCGGATCGGGCTCTCGGGGCCGGGAACCTGGGAGATCCTGGCCGGCGGCCCGGGCGACGGCCGCTCTCGCCACACGGCGACCTCCCTGGCCGACGGGCGCGTGCTGGTGACGGGCGGATCGACGGGGTCCGGCGCTTTCCCGGCGGCGACCCAGATCTACGAGCCGGCGGACGGGAGCATCGCGCCGGGGCCGGCGCTCCTCCACCCGCGACGGGATCACGCCGCGGCCCTCCTCGCCGACGGGCGCGTCCTGGTTGCCGGAGGCACGGATTTCACCGGCGCGCCAGTGGACGAGGCGGAGGTGCTCGATCCCGTCGCCGGGACGTCGATCGCGGTAGGGTCGGCGGGTGCCGCGTGGTGGTTCCCGTCGCTCATCGCGCTCCCCGACGGCGCTGCCCTGCTTCACAGCGCGTCCATGTTCTCCACCGGGGGCGGCGCGGTGCTCCGCTACGATCCCGCCGCCGGCTCGCTCGCGCCCCTCACCGTCGTCTACGGCCTGGGCTGGGTCCGGTCGTTCGCGCTCGCCGACGGCCGCGTGCTCATGCTCTCGGGCGGGCGCTACGATCTGACGCCGTCCGTCTTCCTCGATCCGGCCAACGGCGCCACCACCGTCACCGGCTCGACCCTGCGGGAGATGGCGCCCTTCGAGGCGATCCTCCTCGCGGACGGAAGGGTCCTCGCCACCGACGGGAGCCCGTCCGCGGAGGTCTTCGACCCCGCCACCGGCCTCTTCTCGCCGACCGGCGACCCGCTCGTGCCGGGTCCGTCGGGGAAGCTGGCGCTGCTCCCGGACGGCCGCGTCCTCGTCGCCGGCGGCCGCTCATCGCTCTACGCCCCGGCCGATGGAGCGTTCCGCGAGACGGGCGGGATGCTCGGCTCCGGCGACCGCCCGCTGCTCCTGCTGCCCGACGGCACGGTCCTCGCGAGCGGCGACGTGCCGGAACGCTACCGGCCCTGAAGCCGCGCTTCCCCGGCGGCGAGCTCGGGGTGCTTCCGGAGCAGGGCCCGGAGCTCCTCGCGGTTTCCCTGCCGCATCCAGTGCGACAAGGCGAGCAGCGTGACGGCACGCGCATCGGGGGAAGCCGCCGTGAGCGCGCGTACCGGAGCGTCGAATCGGCTGGTGCCGAACAGGTAGAACGGAACGGAGAGGCTCTGCGCGTACGCCTGCAACGCCTCGGTGGTTCGCCCCAGGTCCAGCAGGGCGAGGGCACGTTCGAACTCGGCCAGCGGCCGGGCGTCCGGAATCCGCGTGGCGATCCAGTCCGCGTCGGTGAGTGCACCTGCGGCGTCGCCCCACGATCTGCGCGCGCGGGCGAGCGCGTAGTGCGCCGTCACCGGGTCGTGCAGCTCCCAGATCTCTGCGGTCCAGCGCTCGCGCCCGGGGTCGCCGACGGCGGTGGCGGCCGCGACCGCGCGCGAGAGACCGTCGAGGGTCCCCGGCGCTCGCGCCAGGGAGCGGCGGATTCGCCCGAAGGCGTCGTCGCTCCTGCCGAGCTCCCGGAGGCAGTCGGCGGCGAGGAGGTCGGGATCGAGCGACGCGTCGGCGATCGCGCTGCGGAATCCGTGGCCGGCCGCCTCCTCCGCGAGCGGAAGCGCCAGGTCGCAGCGCCCGGCGCTCGCGTACTGGACGGCGAGCAGCGCGGCGTCCACCGGCGAGGCAGCGCCGAACGTGGCGCTCGCCCGCTCCGCCACCAGCAACCAACGCTCGGGCTCGCCGACGGCGCTGCCGTAGCCATGGCGCGAGAAGGGCAGCACCGCGTCGGGCAGCGCCGCCTGCTCCTCGAGCGTGCGCTGCAGGGCATCTTCCCACCGGCCCTGTGCGCGGAGCGCCTGGGCGGGCGAGGCCAGCGGGACCAGCAGCTGACGCTCGCGAAGGCGGGCCTCCGCCCGGACGAATGGAACCGCCAGGAGTAGGGACGGCACCGCGGCCACGGCGCAGCTCGGCAGCAGGCGCCGGCTCCGCCGCGCCTGCCAGAGCGTCTCGACCGCCAGGCCGGCGAGGGCACACCATGCCGGCAGGGTCGCGAGCGCGTAGCGTTCCTGGAAGTAGAACGTCAGGTAGACGACCTCGTACGCCAGCACCCACAGGACGAGGAGGCGTGGCACCCCGCGGCGGCGCAGCGCGAGGAGGAGTCCGCCAGCGCCGGCCACGGTGGCCAGGCGCAGCGGAAACGCAGGAAACCGCGCCGTTCGGACTGCCTCGAACACGTCCGGGACGTCCGCATCACCGGCCGGGGGCGCGATCGTGAAGATGAGCTTGCGCGCGAGCTGTCGCAGGAACGCCCACGGCTCGAGGCGCGCGAACGCGAGGCCCTTGCCGAACCAGTAGCGCTCCGCCGCCGCGGGCGTCAGCGGCATCGAAGCCGAAGCCGCCGCGAACGTCCGCGACAGGTCATGCGCGCGGTCCGGCCGATGGTCGGGGCGCTGCGCGTCGAGCATCTCGGTCATCTTGAGGAACGTCGGGAAGGTCGCGCCGATCCCGGTGCCCTCCGGTCGATGACCCAGATCGAACACCTGGCCGGCGCTCATCGTGGTGGTCCAGTCCTGGTGGGCGACCGCATACAGGGCGAGCACGGGGGACGCGGCGGCGATCACGAACGCGACCGCGTACCCAGCAGCGTGCGCGCGCGCGGAGCGCCCCGTGCCGTCCGCGCGATCGCGTCGCCGGTCGACGAGTAGCCAGCCCCCCGCGAGGAGGGCGAACGGCGCGGCGGCTGGCCGTAGGGCGAACGAGAGTCCCAGCGCAGCCCCGGCGACCGCGTCGGCGCGGATCGCGGAACGGGAGCCCAGGGAGAGCGCCGCCACCGCCACCACGCCCAGGACGGCGATGGCGTGGTCCGGCTCCAGGACCGCGCCGTAGAGAAGCCACGGCTGCGATGCCGCGAGCAGGACCGCGGCGATCCAGGCCGCCACCCGGCCGCTCGCCCGGGCAGCGACGGAGTGAACCAGGAGGACGGCGACGCCTCCTCCGATCGCTTGCGCCCAACGCAAGAACGTCGGCCCCGCGGCCAGCACGGCAAGGAGGTATGCGGGACTCGCGTCGGCGACATCGGCCGGCCCCAGCTGACCGCGGACGAGCTGCGCGGCGAGGTTCGGGTACTTCCCGAACATCCATTCGGGGAACTGGGCCAGCGAGGCGGCGGAGGAAGCGACGGCAACGGCGAGGAGGGCGGCGTCCTGGCCGCGGAGGTGCGCACGCAGCCTGGTACCGATGCGCCCGGCCACCGCGAGGACCTCGTCTCTCACCGCCGGGCGAGGCTACCACACGCACCGGGAGCGATCAGCGGGCCCGTCCGAACCGCGCGCCCGCAGCCGTCGCAGGGGGAGGCCGGCGCATCGCAGCTGGCGGCGATCGCCAGCGCGGGCCCGCTCACTGCCGGGGGCGCGCGCTCAGCCGGTCCAGCCGAGCCCCGCGGCGACGCAGTTGATCGAGAGGAGCAGCGGCGCGAGGTGCTCCTCCCGCCGCTCCTCGCGCTCCTTCGCGGCGCGGAAGCGGCGGATCAGCTCCACCTGCTCGAGGCCGATCCGGCTCAGCGCCGCGAGGCGCCGCGACAGGCGGCGGCGGAACCGCGGGAACCGCTCGACGAGCATGCGGGACCGGGTGATGCGCAGCACCGCGTCGACGGTGCGGTGATACTCCTCCTCGACCATCCCGAAGATCTCGTCCCGCGTCGGCGCATCGGGCACGAGCCGCGCCCACTCCCAGGCGACGTCCAGGTCGACCTGGGGCAAGGTCTTCTCCACCTCGTCCACGATCGCCCGGAACATGGCGCAGCCGTCGAACATCCGCCGCAGCCGCTCCTCGCCGGCTCGTCCGTCCAGCTCCAGGTAGCGGGCGATGCCGCTGCCGACCCCGAACCAGCCGGGCACGAGGTGCCGGTTCTGCGTCCAGGCGAAGACCCAGGGGATGGCGCGCAGCTCGTCGAGCGTCTTCGCGGCGGAGCGGCGGGCGGGGCGAGAGCCGAGGTTGAGCAGGGCCAGCTCCTCGACCGGGCTGGCGGCCTCGTAGTAGCCGACCAGGCCCGGGTGCCGGACCAGCTTGCGGTACGCGGTGTGGGAGAAGTCGGAGAGGGCGCGCATGGCCTCCTCGAACTCGGGCCCGGGCCGTTCCTCCCGCGCCGGCGGAGCCAGGCTGTGGGCCATGACGCTCGCGGCGAGCAGCTCCATCTGGAACTGCGCCGTGCCGCGGTTGGCGTACTTGAACGACACCACCTCGCCCTGCTCGGTCACCCGCAGCCGGCCGTGGACCGATCCCGGCGGCTGGGCGGCGATGGCCCGGCCCACCGGCGCGCCCCCACGGCTCACGGGTCCGCCCCGGCCGTGGAAGAAGGAGATGGGGATCCCGCAGTCCCGGGCGACGCGCGTGAGCCGGTCCTGCGCGTCGTAGAGCTTCCAGCTGGCGCACAGGTAGCCGCCGTCCTTGTTCGAGTCGGAATAGCCGATCATCACCTCCTGGACTCCGCCCAGCCCCTCGACGGTGCGCCGCACCACCGGGATGGACAGCAGCTCGCGCATGATCTCCGGCGCGCGCTCCAGGTCCTCCACGCTCTCGAACAGCGGGACGATCAGGAGCGTGCAGCGGTCCGCGCCGGCCTCGTCCTCCGCGAAGAGGCCGGCGCGCCTGGCGAGCACGTACACCCCGAGCACGTCGGCGACGGAGCGGGTGGCGCTGAGGACGAAGCTGCCGACCGCCTCGCGATCGAGGCGGTCGCGGGTGTCGGCGACCGTCCGGAGCAGGTGGAGCGTGGACCCGGTTGGCGCGGGCGCGGCGGCGAGCCCCGACGAGGCCACTTGGGGCCGTGCCAGCTCGTCGAGCAGCCACCCCCTCCAGCGCTCCGAATCGAGCGGGGGCGGATCGCGCGTGGTCGCGTCGGTCCGCTCGCGCCAGACGGCCTGGAGGGCGGCGTTGGTCACCGCCGAGTTCTCGCGCAGGTCGAGGCTCGCGGTCCGGAACCGGAAGCACTCCACCTCGCGCCGGAAGGGCCGGACCACGCCGCGGGCCAGGGCCTCGCAGCGGACCTCCGCCAGCGCCTGCTCGACCGAGCGCAGGTCGGCGACCAGCGCGTCGGCGTCGCCGTACGAGGCGCCTCCGCCCGGCGGGGGCGCCTCGCGCTCTGCGGCGGCGAGGGTGGCCTCGAGCTTCCGCCTCATGCAGGCGGCGAACTGCCGGAAGACCTCGCCCGGATTGCGAGCGGCGATGCGGTCGGCGTCGCCGCTGGCGGCGAGCGCACCGTCGAGCGCGGCCCGGAAGGGCGGTGGGACCTCCACGGCGTGCTGGGCGACGGACAGCCGGCGGACCAGCTCCGCGAGGCGGGCGCGGTACCGGCGCAGGCTCGCCACCCGGTTCGCGAACAGCGCGTGGCGGGTGACCTCCTCGGTGACGAGCGGGTTCCCGTCGCGGTCGCCGCCGATCCACGATCCGAACTGGAAGAAGGCCGGCACCCGGAGCGCAGCGCCGTCGCGCGTGCGGATCCCCGCCAGCTCGGACTCCAGCCGCTCGAGCAGCTCCGGCACCCGCTCGTAGAGGGCCTCTTCGAAGAAGTGGAGCCCCCAGGCGACCTCCTGCTCCACGGTGGGCCTTTCCAGCCGCAGCTCGCCGGTGAGCCAGAGCAGGTCGATCTCGGTGCGGAGGTCCTCGACGAAGGCGGCCCGCTCGCGCGGCGTCCAGCGGGAGGATTCCAGCTGCACGAGCAGCAGGTAGATGCGGCGGTGGATCTCCAGCACCGTCACCCGCTTCGCCTCGGTGGGGTGCGCGGTGATGACCGGCCGCACGCGGAGCCGGTCGAGCAGTGCCTGGAGCTGCTCGGCGGAGACGCCGTTCCGGGCGCTCGCGGTGACGGCATGGGCGAAGGTGCCCTCCACGCCGTCCAGGCCGCGCTCGGTCTCGAGCAGCCGCCGCCGCCGCATCCCGGCGTTCTGCTCGGCGATGGACAGGAGCTGGAACCAGATCCCGTGCGCCTGGAGCGTGCGCAGGAGGAGCTGCCGGTCCTCGTGAGGCATCCGCGCCTTGCCCCTCAGGACCGGCTCGATCTCCGGCTGGCGCGCGCGGACCACGTCGAAGAGGAGGCCGTGAAGCAGGCCAACCACCTCGCCGGTGTAGGCGGCCGTGTCGGCCGCGATCGAGTCCTCGGCCGGCGAGACTCGGTCGGACAGCTCGAAGGGAGGGGTCCTCGGCGCCATGGTGCGGACGGATCCTCGCCGGCGCCGGCCGCCGCGTCGAATCGGAACTTCGTTGGCGACGCATCAGGAGCGCTGATTCGGGCGCCGGGGGGGCCGGCCCGGGCGTGACGGGCCGCGCCGTCGAGGCGGGCGGCGCGGAGCGCTCCCCGCGATAATGGAGAACGGATGCGGTTCCGTCGCATCGGTCCAGCCTTCGCCGCGGCGCTTACCGGCGCCGGGTTCGAGCGGGTCGCGACCGTCGGGGCCGCGGGCGGGATGGAGGTCTTCCGCCGCCCGGCGCCGGGCCGCTGGTCCCTGGAGGCGCGCCAGGGCGACGAGGGGCACGTCGACGTCGGGCTCACGGTGGACCGCGAAGGGGGCCCGCTCCTCGGCCCCATCCACCGGGTGCTCTCGCCGGCCGCGCTCGCGACCGCGATCCCGCACATCGTCGCGTCGCTCGAGGCGCTGGCGCAGGCCGCCGACTCGCTCCGATGCCCGGACTGCAGCTCGTGGCCGGTCGTGAAGCAGGGCGCCGACGGGCCGTACCTCGCGTGCGGGGAGCCGGCGACGGCACGGAGGCCGTTCGACACGACGGATCAGCCGTGCCGGCGGTACCTGGTGATGGGGGGAGTGGTGGTGCACGGCGACGCCGATCCCCGGTGGTGAAGGGATCGGGGGCGCGCCTCGGCATTCGCTACCGTCGCCCCGCTCGCGGAGGAGGCGAGCATTCTCCTTGCTCAGGGGCCGATACCGGTCACCGGGTGCGGCGGGATGGCGGAGAAGGTCCCGCTCGCCTCCGCGAAGGAGTCCAGCCCCCAGCACTGCAGACCGCCCCCGCTCAGCCGTGCGCAGGTGTGGCTCTGACCCGCGGCCAGCCCCGCGGCCGAGGTGATCCCCGCGACGGGCACCGGCAGGAGCTGCCCCGTCCGCGTCCCGTCGCCGAGCTGCCCCAGGACGTTTCGCCCCCAGCACCGGACAGAGCCGCCGGCCAGCCGCGCGCAGGTGTGGCCGCCGCCGGCCGCCAGCTCGACGACGACTCCCGCCAGCCCGCTGACGTCGACTGGCGTGGTGCGCATCGAGACCGTCCCGTCGCCGAGCTGGCCGTCGTTGTTCAGCCCCCAGCACTTGACGCCACCTGCGGCGAGCGCGGCGCAGCTGTGGTAGGCGCCGGTGGCGATCGCGATCACGCCGGAGCCGAGCCCGCTCATGTTCGCCGGAGTGGTCTGCTCCGTCGTCCCGGATACGCCGAGCTGGCCGTAGACGTTGTAGCTCTAGCACTTGATCTCGCCGTCGGTGAGGAGCGCGCAGGTGTGGCTGTCGCCTGCCGCCAGCGCCGCGACACCGGAGGTGAGCCCGCTGACGTCCGTGGGGGTCGGCCCGCCGGCGCTCGCGTCTCCCCGCTGCCCGAAGTTGTCCAGCCCCCAGCACTTGGCGCCGCCCGTGCCGAGCAGGGCGCAGGTGTGCTCGCCACCCGCAGCCAGCGCGACCACGCCGGAGGTGAGGCCCGAGACCTGCACGGGCGTCAGCTTGTCCGCATTGGTCCCGTCTCCCAGCTGCTCGTGCAGGTTGTAGCCCCAGCAATCCACGGCACCGCCCGCGAGGAGCGCGCAGGAGTGGAGCCGGCCGCCCGCCACCGCCACCACGCCCGAGCCGAGCCCGCTCACGCCGGTGGGGAGCGATTCCTGGACCGTCTCGCCGTTCCCCAGCTCCCCGTCGAAGTTGTAGCCCCAGCAGATCGCGGCGCCTCCCGGCCCTACGGCGCAGCTGTGGTTGTAGCCCGCGGCGATCCAGCTCACCGGCCCGCCGAGGTCCGGGCCTGCCGCCGGGGTTGCGCGGAGCGAGACGCTGCCGTCGCCGAGCTGGCCCGCCTCGTTCCTCCCCCAGCAGCGGACGGCGCCGCCGGTCACCGCTGCGCAGCTGTGATAGCCGCCAGCGGCCACCGCCGCGACGCCCGACGTCAGGCCTCCGACGTCCACGGGGGTGTTGCGGACCAGGAGCGTTCGCTCGCCGAGCTGGCCGTACTGATCGCTGCCCCAGCAGGCGGCGCCGCCGCCCGCGTACAGCGCGCAGGTGTGCGCGAGCCCGGCAGAGAGCGAGGCCACGCTGGACGCGAGCCCCAGGACGGCGCGCGGGGCGTGCGCGTCGGTCGTGCCGTTGCCGACCTGTCCGCTGGCGTTGCCTCCCCAGCAGCTCGCGCCGCCCCCGGAGAGCACCGCGCAGGTGTGGGTGGAGCCCGCGGCCAGCGAGAGCGCCTGCGCTCCCAGCGCGCTCACGCTCACCGCGATCGCCTGGTACGTCGTGAAGGTGCCGTCGCCGAGCTGGCCGTAGAGGTTGTTGCCCCAGCACTTGACGTCGCCGCCGGAGAGCAGCGCGCAGCCGTGCAGGCCGCCCGCGGCGATCGCCGTGGCGGTGGACCCCAAGCCCACCACGCCCACCGGGACGTGGCTGTCGAAGGTCGTGCCGTTGCCGAGCTGCCCGGAGGAGTTGGCGCCCCAGCAGCGCACCGTGCCGGTCGAGAGGAGGGCGCAGGTGTGCTCGCTGCCGGCGGAGATCGCGAGCACCCCTGGGAGCCCGCTGACGTCCACGGGCGCGCTGCGGCCGGTGGTGGTGCCGTCGCCGAGCTGGCCGCGGTTGTTGGCCCCCCAGCACTTCACCCCGCCGGAGACGAGCGCGCACGCGTGCCGCGAGCCCGCGGCGATCTGCGACGCCGCCGCGCCCAGCGCCACTTCCACGGGGGAGGCCCGGTCGGTGGTGGTGCCGTCGCCCAGCTCGCCCGACTCGTTCGCGCCCCAGCAGCGCACCGCGCCCCCGTCGAGGAGCGCGCAGGAATGCTGCAGGCCGAGGGCGACCTGTGCCGCTGCCGCCGGAATCGCGGCGACAGTGGTCTGGGCCGAGTCGCTGCCCGCCGCGTTGGTGCAGTTGATCGTGAAGACGGTGTCCGCGCCCAGCGTGACGGAGGTCCGGTCGCCGATGGCCACTGCGCCGACGCCCTGGTCGATGGCGCACGACGCGGCAGGGTTCGGCGGCTGGCCGAACGTCCAGCTCCAGGTGATCTGCGCGGCCGAGCCGGCGGTGACCGAGGACGGCGAGGCCGAGAAGGTGGCGATCGCGGGCGCGACCGGCGGCGGGGCCTGGACGGCAGCCACGGTGGTGGTGGCCGAGTCGGTGCCGGCGGTGCTGGAGCAGGTGAGGGTGAAGACGGTGTCGGCGGAGAGCGTGACCGACATGGTGTCACCGCTCGACAGCGCGCCGACGCCGCGATCGACGGAGCAGGTGGGGGTGGGGCTGGGAACGCCGGTGAAGGTCCAGGTCCAGGTGACGTCCGTGGAGGCGCCGGCCGTGACCGACGACGGTGAGGCCGAGACGGTGGCGATCACCGGGGCGACCGGGGGCGGGACGGCTGTCCCGGCGGTCACGGTGGTGGTTGCCGAGTCGGTGCCGGCGGTGCTGGAGCAGGTGAGCGTGAAGACGGTGCCGGCGGAGAGCGTGACGGACCTGGTGTCGCCGCTCGACAGCGCGCCGACGCCGTGGTCGATGGAGCAGGTG
>DATIWK010000112.1:0-8892 GCA_035519395.1 Anaeromyxobacteraceae bacterium
GGGGGTTCCGTCCGCGGGCTCGCAGACGTACTTGAACGTCGTGCCGAGGGGGCCCGACGCCTCCTCGACGTGCGGCCTGGTGCCGCCCGCGCACAGCTGCCGACACGTGATCCGGGCCTCGCCCTCGCCGGACATGGACAGGGCGACGCCTCCCGTCTGCTTGAGGACGTCCGCATTGCCCGTGACGTTGACGGCCTGCTTCGCATTCGCGGAGTTGTCGATGAAGGTGTTCGGCGGGCACTGGCCGCGCGTGGGCTTCGGCGTGACGTCCGGAGTCGCGCAGGCCGCCACGAGCAGAAGGCCGGACAGGACGGCGGGTATCAAGCGCGCCAATCCGACGGGTTGATCGGTCGCAAGGGTCTCGGGTGTCATCGCGTGCTCCCGCTGCTTCGGGGTATGCATGGACTGAGGGTGACTCGGGGGCCGCCGTGGCCCTCCTCCCCCAGTGACATCCCAGTTTCGCACTCGTGCCCGGGCGGGGTCCGCTATCTTGGGTGCGAACCTCGGGGTTGAGGCCTACGAGTGATCAGGGAAGAGGAGGCTCACCGCGCCGGCAGCACCCGTCCGGCCATCTGGCGCGGGGCGCCTCGGTGGAACGACGGCGCGCGGCCGGCGGGTCCGGCGCAGCACCCGCGGGCGACGAGGCCTGGGTGACCGGAACCGCGAGCCAGGGAACGACCCTACTTCGCGCCCTGGAGTGCGGCGCGAAGACCCGCGCGACGTGGTCGCCATCCGGGCGCGCCTGGTCCTCCCGGCGTGCCGTGCTACCCTGGGCCGGCGCATGCGCCGCCCGCGCCCCGCCGCCCTCGCGGTCCTCCTCGCCCTGGTGCCCGCCGGCCGTGCCGCCGGCCGTGCCGCGGAGGAGGCGCCGCTCCCGCGCGGGTCCGACCTCGGCGCGCTCCGGTTCGCCTGGCCCGACCGCGTCGAGGCGCGGGTCAGCTACCGCCGGACGAGGGCGCGCCCGGACAGGCCGCGGGAGGCGTTCACCGCACGTTTCACCTCCCGCGCCCTCCGCGCCGAGGAGGGCTGGCGCATCGAGACCACCGGCGCCTCCTGGGAGGGCGCCCTTCCGTTCCCCCCCGGGTTCGCCGCCCAGGCGCTCCGCGCCTCCGAGCGCGTGGTGGAGGTCGTGGACGAGGACGGCGCCTTCGAGCGGCTGGAGGGGACCGACGCGATGCGCGCCGTGCTCGCCAAGCTGTACGGCCTCGCCGAGGTGCCGCGCGAGCAGGCGGACCGCGCGGTGGACCTCGCCCTCGGGGCGATGCGCGCCGAGGCGGAGGAGCTCTGGAACCTGGAGGCCGGGTTCTGGATCGGGGCGGAGCTGGAGCTGGGCAGGAGCTACGTCCTGCGCAGCGAGGGCAGCGTGCCGCTCCTCCCCGGCGCGCGCGCCCCCCTCGACGTCACCTTCGGCGCCCGGCGGCGCGTCCCCTGCGCGGCCACCGAGCGGGAGCCGCGCTGCGTGGAGCTGACGCTCCGCACCGCTCCGGTCGCCGCCGCCCTCCGGCGCGTGGCGCCCGAGCTCGCCCACCGCCTGGCCGGCCCCGACGCGCCGCCGCCCGGGCCCGACGACGAGCTCTCGGCCGAGGCGGAGCTGCTCCTCGTCACCGACCCCGCCACGCTCTTGCCCAGGCACCTGGTCTGGACCAGGACGGCGCGCCTGGTCGCGAAGGCGGTGGAGCGGGAGGAGGTCGACCGCAGCGAGTACGAGTGGCGCTACCACCCGGCGGCGGAGCGGGTCGTGAAGCGGCCCGCGCCGAAGCGGCCGGTCCCGGCGGGCGACCCGCCGCTCTCGACGCGCACCGTCCCGCCGCCGCCCGCCGCGTACGAGCCGGGCCTGGTGGCGGCGCCGGACCTGTAGGCCGGAGCCGCCGCGGGGCGCATCGGTTATCTTCCAGCCCCGCCATGCCCGCGCGACTCCTCGAGGACCTGAACGACGCCCAGCGCGAGGCCGTGCTGCACGGCGAGGGGCCGCTGCTCGTCCTGGCGGGTGCCGGGAGCGGGAAGACGCGGGTCATCGTGCACCGCATCGCGCACCTGGTGCGCGCCGTGGGGGTCGCGCCCTGGCACGTCCTCGCCGTCACCTTCACCAACAAGGCGGCGGGCGAGATGAAGGAGCGGCTCCAGGCGCTCCTCGGTCCGCTCGCGGGCGACCTCTGGGTGCAGACGTTTCACGCCTTCGGCGCGCGCTTCCTGCGGCGCGAGGCGGCCGCGGCGGGGCTGCCGCCCGCCTTCGCCATCTACGACGACGACGACCAGATCCGGCTGGTGAAGCGGATCATGGCCGACCTGGGGGTCGAGGACGGCGAGCCGCTCAGCGCGCGCCAGGCGCTCGGCCGCATCGACCGCTGGAAGAACGTGGCGCGGCTCCCCGCCGAGATCGTGCTGGGCGAGTACGACGTCGAGGGGCAGCTCGCCAAGGAGATCTACGGCCGGTACGACGCGGCCCTGGCGCGGGCCGGCGCGGTGGACTTCGGCGACCTGCTGGTGAAGCCGCTGCGGCTCCTCGAGTCCGACGAGGGCGTCGCCCTGCGCTGGGGGGCGCGGTTCCGCCACGTCCTGGTGGACGAGTTCCAGGACACCAACCCGGCGCAGTACCGGCTCATGCAGCACCTGGTCGGCGAGAAGCGGAACGTCTGCGTGGTGGGGGACGACGACCAGGCCATCTACCGCTGGCGCGGCGCGGACGTCGCCAACATCCTCGACTTCGACAAGGACTTCCCCGGCACGCGCGTCGTGAAGCTGGAGCAGAACTACCGCTCCACCCGGACCGTGCTCGACGCGGCGCACGCGGTGATCTCCCGGGCCAAGCGGCGGCGCGAGAAGCGGCTCTGGACCGAGGCGGAGGCCGGCGAGCCGCTGGCGCTCCTCGTCGGCCAGGACGAGCACGACGAGGCGGAGCAGCTCGCGCGGGCGGTCTCGGCGGAGCGCGCGCGCGGCACCGCGGGCGAGGAGATCGCGATCCTCTACCGGACCAACGCGCAGTCGCGCCCCCTCGAGGCGGCGCTCCGCGCCGCGCGCATCCCCTACGTGATCGTGCGGGGGACGAGCTTCTACGACCGCGCCGAGGTGAAGGACGCCGCCGCCTACCTCCGCCTCGCGCTCAACCCCCGCTCCGACCTCGACCTGGAGCGGGTGGTGAACCGTCCGTCGCGCAAGATCGGCGACAGGACCGTGGAGCGGCTCCGCGCCCACGCCGCGGCGCGGGGAGTGTCGCTCTTCGAGGCGCTCGCGGACCGCGAGGCGATCGCCGAGCTGAAGCCGGCCGCCCGCAGGGCGCTCACCGAGTTCCACGACCTGGTGGCCTCGCTCGCCGCGGACGTCCCGGCGCTCGACGCGGGGGTGGCCGTGCAGGAGGCGCTCCGGCGCAGCGGGATGCTGACCCGCCTCGAGGAGGAGCGGACCGACGAGGCGGCCGAGCGCGCCGAGAACCTCGCCGAGCTGGTGGCCGCGGCGCGCGAGTTCGACGAGGCGATCGCGGGCGAGCCGGAGCCGCGCGATCCCGACGAGCCCCGGCCCCCGCCCCTGGCGCGCTTCCTCGAGCAGATCGCGCTGCTCGGCGAGGCGGACGCGGAGACGCCGGAGGGGCGGGTGGCGCTCATGACGCTGCACGCCGCCAAGGGGCTCGAGTTCGAGGCGGTGTTCCTCGCCGGCCTGGAGGACGGGACCTTGCCCTACGAGCGGCCCTGGGCGGACGACTCCCCCGCGGAGCGCGACGCCGCAGCGGACGAGGAGCGGCGGCTCTGCTACGTGGGGATGACGCGCGCCAAGAAGCGGCTCTCGCTGTCGTTCGCCCGGCGCCGCATGGGCTACGGCGACGGCGGGCCCTCGTACCGGCAGACCGAGCCGTCGCGGTTCCTCGCGGATCTGCCCCCGGCGCTGTTCGGCGAGGGCGTGGCGCGCGAGGTGCGGGCGCGGCAGGCGGCGGCCGCCGCGCAGGCGCGCCCCCCGGTGATCCGCCGCCACCCCGGCGCCCTCGACGGGGAGCCGCACATCGAGCTCGACGGAGAGGACGGGTTCGCGCCCGCGGCGCCCGCTCCCGCAGGAGCGCGCGGCCCGGCGCCGCGCGGCGAGCAGACGATCGACTACAGCTTCGACCAGAGCGCGCAGGCGGCCCCGTTCCGCCGCGGGGCGCGGGTGGCGCACGCGATCCACGGAGACGGCGTGGTCCTGTCGTGCGACGGCGCGGGCGGCGACGCGAAGGTGACGGTGCGCTTCACCGGGGCGGGCGAGAAGCGGATCCTGGCGCGCTTCCTGCGGCCGGAGCGGTGAGGGCGCCCGCCGCCCTCGTCAGGCGGACCGGAACGGCGAGATCCCCAGCAGCGCCTCGACCACCCAGGAGAGGAAGGTGAGCACGAGCGCGAGCAGCAGCGCCTGGAGGAAGCCCAGGCCGTAGCTCGACATCACCACCGCGACCCAGATGGCCGCGTAGAGGAGCCAGGGGAGGAAGAGGAACCAGAGGAACTTCGCGAGCGTCAGGTAGTAGGCGACCGACAGGACGACGGAGACGACCACCGCGCGCGCGAACGTGTTCTGCGGGTTGCCGTGCGCCACCCACCCCACCGAGAGCCACAGCACCCCCGCGGAGAGGACCAGCCGGACGACGAAGGCGAGCAAGGGGGACCGCATCATCCAAGCATGCCACGGCGCCGCGGCGCGGTCGCGGGCGGATGGGTAGGGCGACCGGTCAGGGCGGTGGCGAGGCCGCGCCCATCCGTGCGCCGAGCGCGAGCAGGAACGCGCCCGCCACACCGGCGGAGAGGGTCGAGCGCCGGCGCTTCAGGCGCTCCGAGAAGAGGAGCCAGAACGGCCAGGCGAACACCGCGAGGGGCACCAGTGCCGTGAGCGGCCTCCACGCGCCCGTCCAGCGGCGCAGGAGGACCGTCACCTCCTCGGGGACGTTGCCGTACCAGGCGGGCAGGAAGAGCGCCCAGAGCAGGTAGCTCCACACGGGCCGGCCTGCCCCTCGGCCCGCGCGGCCGCCGCGGCGGCGAGCAGGGCGAGGGCCGCGAGGGCACGCCCGGAGAGCACCGTGCGCTCCTCAGCGCTTGACGGTGAGGTTCTCCTCTGTGGTCTTCCCGGCCGCCACCGTCACGCTCTTGTCCGGCGCCTTGAGGTGCGAGTTCCACACCGCGAGCTTGTAGGTTCCGGGCGGGACGTCCTTGATGGCGTAGTGGCCCTTCGCGTCCACCGCGGCGGCATAGGGGTTCGGCGCCACGAAGATGAAGCCCAGCATCTCGGGGTGGATGGAGCAGAGCTGGGTGTACGCGCCCTCCTCGGCGAAGGTGTGCGCGCGCTCCTCGTTCTGCTTGAAGGACCCGAGGTTGTAGGCGTCGTTGTCCGGCGAGTAGACGTTGTGGGCGACGGTGTCGTGGTTGAGGAACTTGACCGTGTCACCCTTGGTCACGACCAGGACCCGAGGGAGGAAGGTCATGTTCTTCTGGTCCATCGACACCGTCCTGGGAGCGGCGGCCGCCTTCACGTCCTTCAGGTAGACGACGGTCTCGGCGGCGTACTTGGGCGGCGTGACCTCCACCTTGCCGCTCACCGTCCCGCCCTCGGCCGCGGCGGCGAGGGGGACGGCGCAGGCGATCGCGGCGGCGGTGCACAGGACGCTGTTCGTCATGGCGGCTTCTCCGGTTGTCGAGGTGCGCTGCGGGAGTGTCAGATCGCCCATGCCAGGAACAGGGCGATCGACTCGAACTCGTTCAGCTTGCTGGTGGGCGTGGAGTCGGCCTTGGGCACGGCCACGAGGTTCCCCCAGTCGGCGTTGCCGCCCTGCCAGCGGAGCGGCGCGCCGCCCGCGTCGGAAGGGAACCCGTTCGCCCACTCGAAGTTGGCGACCCGCACCGCCTTCACGTTGGCGCGCAGGAGGAACGCGATCCCGGGCATCACGTAGACGGCCGCCTGGCCGCGGATGTCGGCGGGACCCTAGTGGAGCGGGTTCTCCGAGGGAGACGCCTCCGTCGGGTAAGGACCCATGAAAGGTGATGGTGGGACTGCAATGCGCCGGGCTGCGCGGTGCCCCCGCGCCGTGGGCGCGGGTTCCTCGCGTGGCGGGAAGCTGCCAGGGGCGTGCCGCGGCCGTATGATTTCGGGATGCCTCCACTCCGAACGCTCCCCGTGACCGAGGAGCTCCTCCGGGCACTCCCCAAGACCGATCTCCACTGCCACCTCGACGGCTCGCTCCGGCTCGAGACGGTGCTCGAGCTCGCCGAGCGGCAGAAGATCCGGCTGCCCGCGGACACGCCCGAGGGGCTCGCCCGGGCCATCCGCATCGGGCAGCAGTGCGACTCGCTCGAGGACTACCTCACCGCCTTCGACATCACCCTGGCCGTGCTCCAGACCGAGGAGGCGCTGTACCGCGCCGCCTACGAGCTCGCCATCGACTGCTCGCGCGAGAACGTGAGGTACCTGGAGGTGCGCTACTCGCCGGTGTTGCACACCCGCACCGGCCTCAAGCCCACCACCATCGTCGACGCGGTGCTGGAGGGGCTCCGCGCCGCCAAGCGCGAGACCGGCATCAAGTCGCACGTCATCATCTGCGGCATCCGGCACATCGACCCGACCACCTCGGTGCGGCTCGCCGAGCTGGCCGTCGCCTACAAGAACCGCGGCGTGGTGGGGTTCGACCTGGCGGGCGCGGAGGAGGGCCACCCGGCGCGCCGCCACCAGGAGGCCATCGCGCTCATCCTCGACAACAACGTCAACGTCACCATCCACGCCGGCGAGGCGTTCGGCCCCGAGTCGATCGCGCAGGCGCTGCACGTGTGCGGCGCGCACCGCATCGGCCACGGCGTCAGGCTGCGGGAGAACGGGGATCTCCTCAACTACGTGAACGACCACCGGATCCCGCTGGAGATGTGCCCGTCCTCGAACGTGCAGACGCGCTCGGTGGCCGACGTGAAGAGCCACCCGCTCAAGTTCTACTTCGACTTCGGCCTGCGGGTGACGATCAACACCGACAACCGGCTCATCACCGACACGACCATCACCAAGGAGCTGCTGGTCGCCCACCGCGAGCTGGGCTTCACGCTCGACGACCTCGTCACGCTGCTGGTGCAGGGGTTCAAGAGCGCCTTCCTGCCTTTCCGGGAGAAGCAGGACCTGCTCCGGCGCGTCAACTCCGAGATCGCCGAGGTGGTCGCGCGGTTCTCGGCGCCGCGCCCGGTGGAGGCGAAGGGCGCCTGAGCGTCGAGGCGCCCTCCCCGCGCAGGGGCCGCTCCGCACGGGCGCGCCCGGGACCGGTCCCCGCGCCCCACCCGCGCACCGGTGCACGTGCCCCCGCGGCTCGCGGCGCAGTAGAGTGGTGGCGTGACCGCTCGGCTCCGCTACCGCTCTCCCGTCGGGACGCTCACCGTCGAGGCGGGAGACGAAGGCGTCTTCGGCGTCACCTTCGGGGACCGGGGGCCGTCGCACGCCGGCCCGTCGGCGCGCGCCCGCGGCCACCTCGATGCCGCGCGCGCGGCGCTCGACGACTACTTCGCCGGCCGGGCGCCGCCGCTCCCGGCGCTGGACCTGCGCGGCTCCCCCTTCCAGCTCGCGGTGTGGCGAGAGCTGGTCGCCATCCCCTGGGGCGAGACGCGCACCTACGGCGAGATCGCGGCGCGGCTCGGTCGGGCCGGCAGCGCACGGGCGGTGGGCGGGGCCAACCACGACAACCCCGTCGCCATCCTCGTGCCGTGCCACCGCGTGGTGCAGGCGAGCGGCCGCCTCGGCGGCTACGGGGGCGGCCTGGACGTCAAGCGCTGGCTGCTCGCGCACGAGACGGCGCACGCGCCCGCGCTGCGGCGCGGCTGAGCCGCCGTCCGCGCGCCTGCCAGGAGCCCCGCATTCCGGATGGGGCGCCCTGCGGATCGGCGGCCACGCCCGGGCGGCGGCGGGGTATCGATGGGTCCGGGGAGCGGCGCGTCGCCGCCCATTCGAATCGCCCCGCACGGAGTCCACCCATGGCGAAGCTCCTCGCGATGATCCTCGCCGGCGGCGAGGGACGCCGGCTCGACCCCCTCACCCGCGAACGCGCCAAGCCCGCCGTCCCCTTCGGCGGACGCTACCGGATCGCCGACTTCGTCCTCTCCAACTTCGCCAACTCCGGCATCCTCAAGATGAAGGTGCTGGTCCAGTACAAGTCCGAGTCCCTCAACGCGCACATCCAGCGTGGCTGGCGGCTCACCGCGCTGCTCGACCAGTACGTCGAGATCGTCCCGGCGCAGATGCGCGTCGGTCCGAAGTGGTTCGAGGGCTCGGCCGACGCCATCTACCAGAACCTCAACATCATCACCGACGAGGAGCCGGAGTTCACCTTCGTCTTCGGCGCCGATCACGTCTACCGCATGGACGTGCGGCAGATGCTGGAGTTCCACCAGGCCAAGAAGGCGGAGCTGACCATCGCGGCCATCCCCATCCCGGTCGCCGAGGCGGCCGACTTCGGGATCATCGAGGTCGACTCCGACGGCCGGATGATCGGGTTCGAGGAGAAGCCCAAGCAGAACCCGAAGACCATCCCGGGCGACGCCGCGCGCTGCCTCGCCTCCATGGGGAACTACCTCTTCACCACCGACGCGCTGGTGCAGGAGATCGTCCGCGACGCCGGGGACCCCAACTCGGCGCACGACTTCGGCAAGTCGATCGTGACGTCGATGTGCGGGCGCAAGCGCGTCTACGTGTACGACTTCGCGAAGAACGTCGTCCCCGGCCAGAACGAGCGCGAGCGGGGCTACTGGCGCGACGTGGGCAGCCTCGACGCGTACTACCAGGCGAACATGGACCTGGTGGCGGTCGACCCCACCTTCTCCCTCTACAACGACCGCTGGCCCATCTACACCTTCCAGAACAACTACGCGCCCGCCAAGTTCGTGTTCGCGGACGCGGAGCACGAGCGCGTGGGCATGGCCA
>DATIWK010000113.1:0-13097 GCA_035519395.1 Anaeromyxobacteraceae bacterium
CATCCAGCGCTTCCCGGAGGTGGTGGATCCCCTCCGGGACGGGCGGCTGTGCATCACGACGGTCTTCGAGGTCGCGAAGGTGCTCACCCCGGAGAACCGGGATGAAGTCCTCCCCAGGTTCTTTCACCTGTCGAAGCGGGAGGCCGCCGCGGTGGCTGCGGCCGTGAAGCCGGACGAGGCGCCTCCTCGTCGCGCCGTCGTCACGGCGGTGCGCCCGACAGCTGCCACGGTCGAGCCGCGGGCGACTCCGCCGGCGCCGCCCATGCCTGACGCGAATCAAGATCCGTTTCTACCGGTAGAAATGGGTCCAGTCGGCCAGCGGCGCGAGTCAGCGCTGGCGCCACTGACGCGCGACGGCGCCGATCCGCTCACCGCCGACCTGCGCCGCCTGCACGTCACCATCTCGGCGCGTTTCCTGGAGAAGGTCGATGCCGCCCGGGCCGCGCTCTCCCACTCCCACCCCGGCGCGACCCTGGAAGAGATCCTCGAGGCCGGCCTCGACCTCGTCTTGGAACGCCACGCGAGGCGGAACGGGCTCGTGAAGAAGCCGAGGGAAGAGAGCCGCCCCTCGAAGCCGGATCGCATCCCTGCTCGCGTGAAGCGGGAGGTCTGGACCCGCGCGAAGGGGTGCTGCGAGTCGGCGTTCCCCTCGGGCGGAACCTGCGGCTCGAAGCACCGCCTGGAGTACCACCACGTCGTCCCGCGCGCGCAGGGCGGACCCTCGACGGTCGATAACGTTCGACTGCTCTGCGACGTCCACCATGCCGTGGAGTCGCGCGCGTTCTTCGGGGACGCCTGGATGGACCAGTTCACCCGGAGGCGCCGCGAGCCCACGGCGTCACGTGCGGCGCCGCCGTGAGGGCCGCGCCGGCAGGCGGCGCGCTCCTTCCGCCCAGAAGAGGCGAGCCGATCACGAGGGGACGGTTCCCTCGCACGGCGACGCCGCGGAGGCCGCCCCCGTCTCGAGCCGCTGCTCTCCTCTCAAGGCTCCTTCGCCGCCGCTGGGGAGCCGGCCCGCCGCGATCGCACCACCGACACGAGCACGGATCCTCCCAGGAGCGCCAGCACCACGGCGAGCGAGATGGCCGGCGGGACGTGCACCCAGGGTGCGGCGAGCATCTTCGCGCCGATGAACACCAGCACCGCGGCGAGCCCGTACTTGAGGGCCGTGAAGCGCTGCAGCATCGTCGCCAGCGCGAAGTAGAGCGACCGCAGGCCGAGGATCGCGAAGACGTTGGACGTGAAGACGATGAACGGGTCGAGGGTGATCCCGAAGATCGCCGGGATGGAGTCGAGCGCGAAGACCACGTCCGACACCTCCACCAGCGCCAGCGCGAGGAAGAGCGGCGTCGCCAGGAGGCGGCCCCCCTCCCGGACGAAGAAGCGGTGGCCCTCCAGGCGCGGGGTGGACGGGACCACCCGGCGCAGGACGCGGTAGGCAGGGCTGCGCTCGGGGTGGGGCTCGCCGTGGCGCGGGAGCGCGAGCCGGACGCCGGTGACGAGCAGGAACGCGCCGAACAGGTAGAGCAGCCAGCCGAAGCGCGCCAGGAGCGCCACGCCCGCCCAGATCATGGCGCCGCGCAGGACGAGCGCGGAGAGGATCCCCCAGTAGAGGACCCGGTGCTGCAGCGCCGCCGGAATTCCCAGCGCGCCGAAGATCACGACGAAGACGAAGAGGTTGTCAACCGAGAGCGACTTCTCGACGAGGTAGCCGGTCAGGTAGTCGAGCGCGTCGTCCGGCCCCGCCATCCACCAGACCACCCCCCCGAACGCGAGCGCCACCGCCACCCACACCGCCGTCCAGGCGAGCGCCTCGCGCGTGCCGACCGGCCGGTCCTCGCGGTGGAACACGCCGAGGTCGAGCGCCAGAAGCCCCAGCACCAGCGCGAGGAATCCCGCCCAGGCCCAGGGCGTCGCCACCGAATGGATCATCGTCCCATGTGTTTACGATCCCCGGGCCCGCCGCGGGCGGTTTTCTCCCCCCGCGCGTGAGGGACACCGGGCCGCACACGGGGGAGGTGAGCGCGGAATGCGCTCGTGCGACACTGCTGCCGATGATCGGCCAGCGCCGGCGGCCGGTGGGGGATCGGAGGGCGAGCGTCACGCGTGCGTGGCGCCGCACGCTCTTCGTCAAGGCGGCGGTCCTCCTGCTCTCGATCCTGGCGGTGGTCGCCGTCGCGACCGCGGTCGTCTTCTCCCGGAGCCTGGCGGCCCAGTTCCGCGGCGAGCTGGACGAGCGCGGCAGCTCGCTGCTCCACACCCTGGAGCGCCACCAGGACCTGCACCTCGCGATCGGCCTGCGCGACCGGACGAGCGTGCAGCGCGTCCTCGGCGAGGTGCTCGCCGCCAACCGCGACGCCCGCTACCTCGGCGCGGTGGACGCCCAGGGAGACGTCCTGGCGGCGGTGGCGCGCGACGGCGGCGACGCCGCCGCGATCGTGCGGGCGGAGCTGCGCCGGCACGGGCTGGACGGATCGGGGCCGGGGTCCGACGACGACCACCGCCGCTTCACCGAGCCGGTGGTGGAGGCCGCAGCCCCTGGCGGCGCGCTGGAGCCGCCCGGCACCGGGCCGGGCACCGCGCGCGTCCTCGGACACCTCGTGCTCGGCCTCGACGCGGCCCGCATCGGGAGCCAGGCGGCGCAGATCACGGTCAAGACGGTCCTCACCGCCTCGGTGGCCCTGCTCGTCGCCTTCCTGGCGTTCTTCTGGATCATCGCGCGGCGGACCATGCGCATGGTCGCCTTCGCCGAGGCGCTCGCGGCCTGCGACCTCTCCGCCGCGCTGGAGGACCACGTGGACGACGAGCTGGGCCGGCTCGCCCAGGCGCTCCTCCGCCTTCGCGAGAACACCGCCGCGGTGGTGCGGCAGCTCCGGGAGGCGTCCGGTGCCCTCCGGGGCGCGTCGGGCGAGGTGCTGAGCGGGGCCGAGTCGCAGCTCGCGCTGGCCCGCGGTCAGGCCGACGCGGTGCGGGACGCGGGCGCGGTGGTGGACCGGCTCCGCGAGGCCGCGCAGCAAGCGGGGACCACCGCCGAGGGCGTGGTGACGGTGGCGCACGCGACCGAGGACTCCACGCGCACGGGCCGGGCCGCCGTGGACGAGGCGGTGGCGGCCATCGTGGCCATGCGCGACCAGGCGGAGGGGATGGCGAGCACCGTGGTCGGCCTGGTGGAAAAGACGGCGCACATCGGCGCGATCATGGAGGCCCTGCAGGACCTCGCGGAGCAGTCGAGCGTCCTCTCGCTCAACGCCTCGATCGAGGCCGCGCGCGCCGGCGAGGCGGGCCGCGGCTTCGCGGTGGTGGCGGCGGAGGTCCGCAGCCTGGCGGACCAGTCGCGCGGCGCCACCGCCCAGGTGCAGAAGATCGTGGGCGACGTGCACAAGGCCGCCCGGGCCTCCCTGGCGGTGGTGGAGGAGTCCCGCGCCCGCGCCCAGGAGGCGTCGCGGCTCGCCGCGTCGTCGGGCGAGGCCATCCGCAGGCTCGCCGCCGCGATCGGCGAGTCGTGGAGCGCGGCGGACCAGATCGCCGGCTCCACGCGCGCCCAGGGCGAGGAGGTGGCGCGCATCTGGTCCGCGATGCAGGACGTGGACCGGGCGACGCGGGAGGCGCAGGCGGGCATCGCGCAGCTCCGCGACGCGTCGCAGTCCATCGCCCAGCACGCCGACCGGATGCAGGGGATCGTGAGCCTGTACCGGGTGGACGGAGTGCCGGAGTGAGGCTGCTCCGGCCGGCGGCCGCCCGGGCGCTCCCGCTCCCGGCCGCGACGCGCGCGGCGCCGGCCCGCCTCCGCCTCGACCGGTAGGCCGCCCAGCCGAGCCAGCGACGCGCGGGCCGCGCTACCAGCCGCAGCGCCGGCCGGCGTTCTGCCGCTCGAGCCACGCCCGCAGCGGCGCGAAGTATTCGAGGAGCGGCCTCGCCTCCGCGCGGCGGGAGCCGGTCAGCGCCTCGAACGCGTCGGGCCAGGGGCGCGAGGCGCCGAGGGCGAGCATCGCCTGGAGCCGGCGGCCCGCCTCCTTCGAGCCGTGGATCGAGCAGGCGTGCAGCGGTCCCTGCTGCCCGGCCGCGCGGCAGAGCGCCTCGTGGAACTGGAACTGGTAGATCGCGGCGAGGAAGTAGCGGGCGTAGGGCGTGTTGGAGGCGACGTGGTACTTCGCGCCGGGGTCGAAGTCCTCCTCGGTGCGCGGCGCCGGCGGCGCCACGCCCTGGAGCGCGCGCCGGAGGTCCCACCAGTCGGCCACGTACCGGTCCGGCGGGGTCTTCCCCGCGAAGACGTCCCAGCGCCACCGGTCCACCAGCTTCGCGAAGGGCAGGAACGCGATCTTGTCGAGCGCCTTCCGCATCTGGAAGTTGACGACGCCCTTCTCGGCGTCCCCGGGCAGCTCCCGAACCAGGCCCAGCGATCTCAGGTAGGCCGGCGTGATGGAGAGCGCGACGGCGTCGCCGATGGCCTCGTGGAAGCCGTCGTTCGCGCCCTGCTGGAAGAGGATGGGGAGCCGGAAGTAGGCGTGGAAGTAGTAGTCGTGCCCGAGCTCGTGGTGGATGGTGACGAGGTCCTCCTCCGTCGGGCGGATGCACATCTTGATGCGCAGGTCGTCCGAGTAGGTCACGTCCCAGGCGCTCGCGTGGCAGACCACCTCTCGGTCGCGCGGCTTGGTCAGCAGCGACCGCTCCCAGAACGTGGGCGGCAGCGGGTCGAGCCCGAGCGAGGTGAAGAACGCCTCGCCTGCCTTCACCATGCGCTTCGCGTCCCAGCGCTGCGCCCGCAGGGCGGCGTCCACGTCGAGGCTCCCCGCGCCCGGGTAGGGCTCGACCAGCGGGTACAGGTGCGACCAGTCCTGTGCCCACATGTTGCCGAGCAGGTGCGCCGGGATGGGCTGACCATCGGGGACGAGCTGCTTGCCGTAGACCTGCTGCAGCCGGGCCCGGACGTGGCAGTGGAGCTGCTCGTAGAGCGGCTTCACCTCCGCCCAGAGGCGATCGCCGTCGGCCTCGAACTCGGCCGGCGCCATGTCGTAGCCGGCGCGCCACAGCTCGCCGAGGTCCGCATAGCCGATCTCGCGCGCGCCCTCGTCCCCGAGCGCGACCAGCCGCTGGTACGGCTGCCGCATCTCCCGCGCCACGGCGTGCCAGCCCGTCCAGGCGTCGAGGAGCGCCCGGGGATCGCGGCTCGTCGCCAGGATCTCCTCGAGGTCCTGCAGGTCGCGGCACGCGCCGCTGCCCTGAGCCGGCGGTGTTCGGAGCGCAGGGCGAGGCGGATGAGCTTCGCCCGGAGCGACCGGGGCGCCTGGGGGGCGGGGACGCCCCCCGGTACCGTGGATGGGCCCGCAGTACTTGCCCTTGCCGTAGAGCCCCTCGAGCCCCGCCGCGGTCGCCGCCAGCTCGGCGCGCTTCGCGGGATCCGCCGGCGCGGGGAGCGTGGACGCGATGCGGAGCAGGTGGAGCTGCCGTCGCGTCGCCGGATCGACGTCGACGCCGTCGAAGCGCGCCGACGCGGGGATGGCGGCCGAGAGATACGCCATCACGTCCTCGGCGAGCGCGGCGGCGTTCCGCTCGGTGTCGTCGGTGATGTCGGTGGACTTGATCCAGTCGGCCGTCTGCTGGCGGACCATGAGCCGCCGCAGGTCGCGCCCGACCCCTTCCACGAACGCCGTGGCGTCGGCAGCGCTGGGTGGGGGAGCGGCGGCCGCGAGCGTCAGGAGGGCCGGGAGCGCTATCGAGAGCATGCGGGCGACGGTAGCTCCGGCGCCCGGAGCGCGCCATGGTCCTCCGATCCGTCGTCCCGCCCCCTACGGCTGCTGCCCGCGCCGATCGTGCGCGAACGACCCCGCGTGCTCCCGGGGTGCATCCTGGATGCGGAACATCGGGCACTTCTCGCAGGACCAGCTGTCCCAGTCGAGCTTCACCGCCACGTCCA
Organism: Anaeromyxobacteraceae bacterium; assembly: GCA_035519395.1. Classification (GTDB taxonomy): domain Bacteria; phylum Myxococcota; class Myxococcia; order Myxococcales; family Anaeromyxobacteraceae; genus Anaeromyxobacter. Next base: position 5,915 of record DATIWK010000113.1, read on the forward strand.
GGCAAGCGTCGTAGTGGAAGCAGTAGAGGTTGCGGAAGCCGGAAACGACGCTCTCGGAGCGGATCAGCTGCGTGAGCGGTGTCGGGTTGGGCTGGAGCACCGGGCACTCCCCGTGGTGAACAGGACGATCGCGAAACAGCGCCGCCGACGGGCCATTCCCCGGGCCCGGCCGTGTCCGCGCGCCTCGTCAGGACGCGGCCAATATATGTGTCCGGTCCGACGCGCGCCGCGCCACCGGCCACCCTGGGTGGGGTGCGCGACAACCTGCCGGCCCTGCCAATCCGGGCGGTTGCGAACCATGCCCGGCCAATGCGACAAAGAACCGCCATGGCCGACCCCTGTTTCGCCTGCCAGGTGCTCGACGGCTCCCGCTCCGTCCCGGGCGGCATCCTGTGGCGCGGCCAGGGCTTCGCGATCCACGCCCTCGCCGATCCGTCCCCCATCGCCGGCTGGCTGGTGCTGACGAGCGCCCGGCATGCCCGCGCCTGGTACGACCTCGCGCCGGTCGAGCTGGCTGAGCTCGGGCCGCTCGCGGCGCGGGTGATGGCCGCTCAGCGGGCGGCCCTCGGCGCAGAGCACGTCTACGCCTTCGCCATCGGTGACGTCCTGCACCACTTCCACCTGCACCTCGTCCCGCGCCACGCCGACACGCCGGAACGGCTGCGCGGGCGCCGCTGCTTCGAGGGCAGTGCCGCGGACATGCTCTCCGAGCCCGCCCTGGCCGCCGCGGCCCGGACGGTCGGCGCGGCGCTCACCCGGGCGGCCTGAGCGCGGGGTCGTGCCCGCCTGCCTCCGCCGGGGGGCAGATGGGCACGAGCCCCTCGCGGAATGACGGATACGCGAGCGTCACCCCGAGCGCCGCCCGCGAGCGCGCCGAGAGGACCCGCCGGTTCGGCTGGGCGCCACCGGCAGCCGCCCCGGCCGCATGGGGCGGGATCCCGAGCCGGGCGGCGATCCACCTCACCACGTCGCGCCGGTGGGCCGGATTCGCGTCGCTGCCGTGGTAGACGGTCCCGGGCGTGCCGGAGGAGAGCGCGGCCAGCACGAAGGAGACGGCGTCGTCGAGCTGGCAGAAGTTCATCCACGCGCCGTCGCCCGGGCCCAGCGCCAGGCGCCCGCTCCGCACCCGATCCACGATGCCGGAGCGCCCCGGGCCGTAGAGGCCCGAGAGCCGCACCACGCAGGCGGGCAGCCCTCCGCGCGAGGCCTCGAGGACGAGCCGCTCCGCCTCGGCGAGGACCTCTCCGGAGGCGCTGGCCGGCGCGGGCGGCGTCTCCTCGTCCACGTCCCGGCCGTCGCTCTGGCCGAAGACTCCCGTCGACCCGGTGTAGACGAAGGCGCGCACGGCGGCCCGGGAGGCCGCCTCGATCAGCGTCCGGTTGGCGTCCACGTAGGCGGAGCGGTACGCCTCCGGCGAGTCCGCCGCCGACGACTGGCACGCGACGATGCAGTCGAGCTTCGGCGGCAGCCGGGCCGCCGCGCCGGAGCGGGACAGGTCGAGGGCCAGGGGCTCGACGCCGACGGGCGCCAGGGCCGCTGCCCGGCCGGCATCGCGGCGGATCCCCGTCACCCGGTCCCCGCGCGCGACGAGGACTCGGGCGAGCGCCGTCCCAAGCCAGCCGCACCCGGCGACGAGCACGTGCATCGCCCAGCCTACTCCGGCGCGTAGGGGTTCACCGCCGCCGGAGGCACCGGCGCCGCGGACCTCGCGCGAAGGAGGCGCCGCGCCCCGGCGAGGATCGACCCGGGGACGAGCGCGAGGGCCGCCGCTGCGAGCGCTCCGAAGAGCCCCGCCACCGAGGTCGCTGCCTGGCCGAACAAGTCCTTGGCGGACTGCGATTCGCCGTACTGCGGAAGGATCGCGATGCGCCGCTGCAGGTCGATGGCCGCGGCGGCGAGCGGCGCCGGAGGGGCGGCCGACGCAGCCTGCGCCTCCGCCAGCGACCAGGCCGGCCATTCGGGGCGCCGCGAGGCGAAGTCCGAGAGGACTGCGGCGCCGAAGAGCGAGAAGCCGAGCACCACCAGGAACGCCGTGCCGCCCGCGCGCTCGATCGCGCCGGCCGTGCCGTCGCCCAGCAGCCGCCGCCCGGCGACGAGCAGGCCCGCGGTGGCGAGCCCCTCCACGACGCCGAGGGGCACGTGCGCCCCGGCGATCAGCGCGAGGAACCGGCCGGTCGCGAGCCCCGGCTGCCCTGCGCCGACGGCGACGGCGAGGCCGAGCGCGCCCATCTCGTGCGACAGGAGGGCGGCCGCCACCGCCACCGCCACCACCCGTCCCATGCCGGACCCCTCGGGCGCCAGCCGCTGGAAGAGCGGCCGGCCGAACCACGCGGGCCACAGCGCGGCGTTCACGGCGTTCGCCCCCACGGCCAGGATCCCGCCGTCGGCGAACGCCAGCGCCTGGACCAGCTGCACCGCGAACAGCACCAGGAACGCGGCGTCGGGTCCGAGCACGATGGCGACCAGCAGCCCTCCCGTGAGGTGGCCGCAGGCGGCCGTCCCCAGGAGGGGGAACCGGACCATGCGGAGGGCGAAGGTCATCGCGGCCGCTGCGGCCACGAGCGGGAGCGTGCGACCGAGCCGCTCGGACCGCGCGAGGCGAGCGGTTCCACGCGTCACCAGGACGGCGGCGGCCGACCAGAAGGCGATCCCGGCGGCGGGTGAGAGGTAAGCGTCTGACAGATGCATCGATGGCCGGTCGCGGCAGTCCGCCGCGCCCCCCTCTTACCGGGAGTATGGCAGAATGCCACAGCCCATGTCGAGGCGCGGGAGAACCGTCGTGACACCAGGGAGAACATCAGAAGATACTGCTTGATTTCAAGCACCTAGGCGCCAGAGGGGGGGCACCAGAGCGCCGGGAGCGGCCCTCCCTGAGGAGCGGAGCGCATGCGAGGGCTTGCCGCCTCCACATCGGCCCATGCGGCAAGGAGTCCGGCCGGGCAGCGAACACCGGGCGAGTGCCGGCGGAGCCCCCTGCAGCGGTTCCGGGTGCTCACCACGGTTCCGGGCGTCGGAAACGATCCCCACGCACTGCGCGCAGCGACGAGGGCGAGGGCCGTCCCGGCGCGAGCAACACGAGGCCGTCCCGGCGCGAGCAACGCGAGCGGCCGTCCCGGCGACGCCCAGACTACCCGTGAACCGCCTGCCCCAGGCTGCGCATCCAGGCCATCTCGTCCGGCGTGAGCGGGCCCTTCTCCACCGCCGCGAGGTTGTCGCGGAGCTCCGCCGCGTTGCGCGGCCCGGTGAGGACCACGTCCACCTCCTGGCTGGACAGGCAGAAGCGGTAGCAGTCGCCCGCCGTGGCGGGGCGCCCCACGAATCCCCGCGGCGCGGAGAGGAGCTTGCGCCAGCTCGTCGCCGTGTACGCCACCACCGCCGGGCGCCGGCGGGCGAGGTGCGGGAAGACCTCCCGCTCGGCGCCGGGATGCGCGGCGTTGTACCGGATCATCAGGACGTCGAGGATCGAGTCCTCGGCGAGGCGGCCTGCGCGCGGCCGGTCGTGGATGGAGGCACCGACGGAGCGCACCTTCCCCTCGTCGCGCAGCCGCACCAGCTCCTCCTGCACCGCGCCGGTGAAGGCCGACATCTTCCCCAGCCAGTAGAGCTGGAAGACGTCCAGGTGGTCGGTCCCGAGCGTCCGCAGGGCGCCCTCGGCCGCGCGGCGCACCGCGCCGGGGAAGTACCCGAGCAGCGGGCCGGCGGAGACGGCGTAACGCTCCCGGTCCCGCCGCAGCGCCTCCCGGAGCGCCGCCGTGAGCCCCTTCATGCGCGGCGACCAGAACACGTACTGCATGCGCTCCAGCGCCTCGCGCGCCGCCCGCTCGTCGAGGCCGAAGGAGCCGGACAGCCCGAGCCGGTGCAGCCGCTTCCCGAGACGTGGCACCTCGCGCGCGAGGAAGTCGCCTTGCATGGCCGGATGATCCCGCCGCTCGCCGCGGACGGCAAGGCGTCATCTCGAGACGGCGGAGCCGGCCGCGGGCGAGGCCTATTCGCCCTTCAGCGCCGCGGTCACCATCGCGCGCGCCTCGTCGAGGATGCGCGCCAGGTGCGCCTGGTCGCGGAAGCTCTCCGCGTAGATCTTGTAGACGTCCTCGGTCCCGGAGGGACGGGCGGCGAACCAGCCGTTCGCCGCGGTCACCTTGAGCCCGCCGATCTCGGCGCCGTTCCCGGGGGCGCGGGTGAGCTTCGCGGTGATCGGCTCGCCCGCGAGCGTCCGGGCGCGCACCGCCTCGGGAGACAGCTTCTTCAGAATGGCCTTCTCCGCCGGCGTCGCCGGCGCGTCCACGCGCGCGTAGACCGGCGCGCCCAGCTCGCGCGCCAGCTCCTGGTACAGCTCACCCGGATCGCGCCCGGTGCGCGCCTGCATCTCGGCGGCGAGCAGGTCCATCACGATGCCGTCCTTGTCGGTCGTCCAGACCGTCCCGTCGCGGCGCAGGAAGGAGGCGCCGGCGCTCTCCTCCCCTCCGAAGCCGAGCGTGCCGTCGAGCAGGCCCTCCACGAACCACTTGAACCCCACCGGCACCTCCACCAGCCGCCGCCCCAGCCTCGCCGCCACCCGGTCGAGCAGCGCGGACGACACCAGCGTCTTCCCCACCGCGGCGGCGGCGCTCCAGCCCGGGCGGTTCCGGAACAGGTGGTCGATCGAGACGGCCAGGTAGTGGTTCGGGTTCACGAGCCCCGCGGAGCGGGTCACGATCCCGTGGCGATCCGAGTCGGCGTCGTTGCCGAAGGCGAGGTCGAAGCGGTCCTTCATGGCGACCAGGTTCGCCATCGCGTACGGCGACGAGCAGTCCATGCGGATCTTGCCGTCGTGGTCGAGCGGCATGAAGCCGAAGGTCGGATCGACCTTCGGGTTCACGACGGTGATGTCCAGCCCGTGCAGGGACGAGATCACCGCCCAGTAGCCGACGTTGGCGCCGCCCAGCGGGTCGGCGCCCAGCCGCAGGCCGGCGGCGCGCACCGCCTCCAGGTCCACCACCGCCGGCAGGTCCGCCGCGTAGGGCGCGACGTAGTCCCGCTCGCGCACCTGCGAGCCACGCCGCGCGCTCTCGTACGGGACGCGGCGCACGCCGGCGTTCCCGCCCTCCAGCAGCTCGTTGGCGCGCCGCTCGATCCAGGCGGTGACGGCGGTGTCGGCGGGACCGCCGTTCGGCGGGTTGTACTTGATGCCGCCGTCCTCCGGCGGGTTGTGCGAGGGCGTGACCACGATGCCGTCGGCGAGGCCGTCGCGCCGCCCGCGGTTCGCGGTCAAGATGGCGTGGCTCACCACCGGGGTCGGCACCGGGGCGCCCGCCTGTGAGACCACCACCTCCGCGCCGTTCGCCGCGAGCACCTCGACGGCCGTGCGCTCCGCCGGCTCGGAGAGCGCGTGCGTGTCCCGGCCGAGGAAGAGGGGCCCGGCGATCCCCTCCTTGCGGCGCCACTCGCAGGTCGCCTGGACCACCGCCAGGATGTGCGCCTCGTTGAAGCTGCGCCGCAGCGACGAGCCGCGGTGCCCGGAGGTGCCGAACGCGACGCGCTGGGCCGGATCGCGCGGATCCGGCGCGTCGAGGTATGCCCGGAGGAGCGCAGGGACGTCGACGAGGACGTCCCGGGGCGCCGGCTTGCCGGCGAGCGGGTGTGCCATGCCCCGATCCTGGCACCGGGGCGCCCCTTGTCACGGTCTCGGACGGGCCGGACAATGCGGGCCATGCTCGGGGTCGCCACCATCGCGCTCCTCGCCGCCGCAGCCACGGCGGGGTCGCCGCCATGGCAGGCGCTCGAGCCCGGGCTCGACCTCGGGACGTTCCAGGGTCCGCCCACCGCCGCCGGCGACCGGCAGATCGTCGTGGTCCGCGCCGATCCGGCCCGCTTCGAGCTGCGGCTCCTCAACGCCTCGGCCCCCGGCGAGGGCTCCCTCCGCACCGCGCGCGGCTGGGCGGCGCGGGCCGGGGCGGTGGCGGCCATCAACGCCGCCATGTACCAGGAGGACTACCGGACCAGCACCGGGCTGATGCGGACGCGCGCGCACGTGAACCGCGGGCGCCCCTCGCGCGAGAAGGCGGCGCTCGCCTTCGACCCGATCGCCGTGGGCACGCCGCCCGTCCGGTTGATCGACCGCGAATGCGACGACTGGGACGCGCTGGGGCGGGCGTACGCGGCCCTGGTGCAGTCGATCCGCATGGTGTCCTGCGATCGGAAGAACGTCTGGGCGCCCTCGGAGCGGCGCGCCTCGGTCGCCGCCGTGGGGGTGGACGGCAAGGGACGGGTGCTGCTCGTCCACGTCCGTACGCCCTACCCCGTGCACGAGCTGGTGGACGCGCTGCTGGCGCTCCCCATCGACCTGAGGCGCGCCATGTACGTCGAGGGGGGGCCCGAGGCGCAGCTCTTCCTGCGAGCCGGCAAGGTCGAGGTGGAGCGCGTGGGCGGGTTCGAGCGGGCCACCGGTTCGCAGGACGACAACCGGGAGGCGTGGCCCGTGCCGAACGTCCTCGCGGTGGTGCGGCGGACGCCGCAGAAGCGGTAGGCGGCCCGCTGATGACTCGCCACCTCGCCCAGCGAACGCCCAAGAGCGAGCTGGCGGGTGTCCCTCATGCCGCACGTCCCCGAGCCAGCAGAGAGGGAGCGAGCGCCGCGCGTCGGTTCCGCGAGCGGGCGACGTCCCCGTGATCGGCCCCCCATCTCAGGGCGGACGGAGCCCAATCCGGCGCGCAGCGCCCGGCGGCACGCCGCCGGCTCCCGGCCGCGTGAGGACTCATCCGTCCGAGAACGGAAGCCTCGGCTCGGCGCGAGGAGACCCGGGCACGCGGCGCCGGCTTGCGCGAGTACCCCCGCCGTCAGGGATTACGGGCGGATTACACTTTGAGTTACTTCCTCTGGCGATAGTAAATCCACCCGTTTGGGTTCCGTCGCGACCCCGCCGGCGGAACCTCGCCATGTGCTCCCGGCCGTGGGTCTCCTCCGCGTGGAAGAAGTTGTGGCACCGGCAGGCCAGGCGAACGTTGCCGACGGTGGACTTCCCTCCTCGCGACAAGGGCTCGATGTGGTCGAACTCGAGCTGCCACCGGCTCCCACAGCGACGGCCGTCCTTGCTCACCCACGCGCAGCACCCGCCGTCGCGCTCGTAGACAGCGCGCTTCACGTCGCCCGGGATGCTCCGCGACGGGTCCGAGACCTTCGCCTCGAGTAGCGCCGCCGGCTTGGT
>DATIWK010000114.1:0-4639 GCA_035519395.1 Anaeromyxobacteraceae bacterium
GAGGGACCCGAGCCCCGCCGCCCGAGCACGCCCAGCATCACCTCGACGGCGAGGTCGTGGTCGTCCTTCTGCGGCAGGCCGGAGATCGTCACCGTTCCCACGAACCCCGTCCCCTCGACCAGGATCGGGACGCACCCGCCATGGGCGGCATGCAGCCGGGGGTCCATGCCCTGGTCGGCGAGGGTCTTCCCCTGGGCCTTCAGCTTCAGCCCGTAGGCGTACGAGCTCGTGTGCACCTGCTTCACCACGTTCTTCTTCCGCTCGATCCAGGCGGCGTTGTCGGGGCTCGTCCCCGCCATGGCGAGGTGGAAGAGGCGCTGCCCGCCGCGCTCCACGTCGACCGTCACCGCCACGCCCCGCGCGCGCGCCCGCTCGACCACGGCGAGACCCACGGCGAGGGCGTCGTCGTTGGAGAAGGCCTCGAACACGAGGTCACGCGTCTGCGCCTCCACGCGCCGCAGCTCGGATCCGGTGCTCATGGGCTCATGCTAGACCACAGTTCGCGATTCGGAATCAGCTTCGCTGATCCGAATACGCGTTGTGGTCTAGCCGACTCCAGCCCGGGGGACTTCGTCCCCCTCCCCGCCGGTCCCGAGCCTGACGAGGGACCGTCGGGGCCCCTCCCCCGGTTCGCGGGCCCCTGGCGCGCTTCGCCTTCGGCTCGCGCGCCTGTCCCGCGGAGAAGCAAGGTGTTCGAGAATCGCGAACGGTCGTAGAGCCGATCCGACCTGCGATGCCGCGAGCGGGACGATGGCTCGTTTGCGCGGTCGCTCAGGATCGGGCCCGCCGGGCCTTCGCGGGCCCCGGACGCACGGCGGCCCGACGCGGCCGCTGCTTCGCGGAGACCGAGCGGATGACGAGCGCGTGCCGGGCCGCGGGGTCGAGCCGCGTGTGCGCGTGCGCCAGGGCGGCGTCCACGAGCGCGCGGACCTCCGGCCGGTCGAAGGTGGCCGCGCTCTCCACGGTGAGCGAGCGAACCACCTTCCCGCTCCCGCGGAGCAGGCGGTACGGATCGGCCAGGCCCGCGCCCTGGAGGAAACAGAGCGAGATCCCCCTCGCCTGGCAGGCGAGCGACAGGATGGCCTCCGACGGGCGAGTCCCGGGCCCGTAGCCGATGACGAAGAAGTTGTAGTTGTCGTAGACGAGCTCGGTCGCAGTGGGGAGGAGCGCGCGCATCCTCCGTCGCGCCGCCCGTATGCGCGCGGCCATCTCGGGCGTGAACTTCGCGATGAAACCCGCCAGCCGGCGCTCGGCGCCCGCCGGGTCGGTTCTCCTGGGGGCAGGGCTCATCCGACAGTGTTTGGGGCAGCTCCATGGTCCAGGCAACGGCTGGATTCTTGCGGGCGGACTCCCTTTCGGGTGTATGAGGAAGTTCCACGCAGCGTGAACGCAGAACCGACGTTGACCCACCACAGGCTGCGCCTTCGAGTGCATTCGGCGCGACGCGCCGAGCCTTTCGTGGAGCACCGTCCGGGTAGCGCGTCCTCCCTCGACCGAGGGGACTGCCGTACGTGGTTCCGATCCTGTACGCTCGCTCGAGACGAATGTTCGACCGGCTGAGCCTGCCCGAAGATCTCGTCGATTGCCGCGGGTTCTTGATCGCGCGGAGGGGCTTCGTCGTCTCGCCCGAGGCCATCGACGAGGCGGCCGCCGTGACGGTTCCCGAAGCCCGGCAGGCGCTGGCGGGTACGCCCCTCGCGGCCGACGTCGCCGAGCCGCTCTCCGACCCGACCTACGTCCACCTGTTCCAGGGTGACGGCGTGCGCGACGCGGTCGAGCGCGTGCTCCTCGCCGTGCGCCTGCCGTCGGTCCTGTTCGAGGAGCTGCTCGCCGCGCGCCGGGTCGGCTCGCCGCTCCATCGCCACGCGTTCGCCACCGCCGCGGTGGCGGTGCGCATGCTCCTCTCGGCGCTGGGCGAGGCGAAGGGGCTCTCGGACCTCGGCGCGGCGGCGCTGCTCCACGACGTCGGCATGCGCCACCTGCCCTCTCGCCTCCTCCGCAACGAGGAGAGGCTGTCGCGGGCCGACGGCGAGCGCATCGCCGCGCACCCGCTGCTGGGGGGGTACCACCTCGCCACCGTCCTGGGGCGCCACCCCGCCGTGGTCGCGGCGCGCAGCCATCACTGGCGGTGCGGGCAGGGCTACCCGGTCCTGGCGAAGGGCCCGCCCCGCTCGATCGAGGTCATCGCCGTGGCCAGCGCCTTTGCCGCGCTCACGCAGCCGCGCTCCTACCGCTCCGGCGCCTACGACGCGCGCGGCGGCTGCGACGTGCTCGTGGAGGAGGCCGGGCGGAACCGGGCCGACGGCTCGTCGGTGAAGCTGCTCGTCCACGCCCTCCGCGGCGGGCGGGGCGATCCGCGCAACATCCGGTTCGGCCACGAGCGGGACGGCCACGCCCCGGAGCGGAACGGCTACCAGCAGCCCAGCGCGCCCCAGCGCAACATGCTGTGATTTCCCTTCCTCACCGCGACACGAACCGCCAGCGAACCTGCTGGTTCGGATCGGTTCCCTCCACCCAGGCCGCCCAGTAGAGGCGGTCCGTCGGCGTCGGGACGAGCCGCGGCGAGTACCCGGGGATGTCGATCGGGGCCTCGGCCGACGACAGGTCCAGGGGCCGGGTGAGCGTTCCGGACTCCGTCACCCAGAGCACGGACCACCGCCCGTCGGGCTCCGGGTAGATCCAGGGAAAGACGTCCACCCGCGCTGGCGACGGTCCGGAGACGACGGTCGGCGCGTCGAACTGGACGCCGTCGGCCGAGGACGAGACGAGGATCTCCGCGCTCGGGTCGAACGCGTCGTCGCCCGCCGCCAGGTCGTAGCGCGTGAAGGCGAGGAGGAACGCGCCGGGCGAGACCTCCACCGCGTGCGGGAAGACCGCATTCGAGGCGGCGTCGTCCACTCCGCCCAGGGCGACCGGAGCGTGCCATCCGGCGGAGTCGCGCACCGCCACCTGCAGCTGTCGCCGCGTGTCGCCGCCCCGGTAGCCGGAGACGAAGTAGGCGAGCAGCCGGCCATCGGACGCCGCCACGATGCTGGGCTGCTCGTCGGCAGGTCCGGAGGCGACCTCGTGGCTGGCGGCCTCCGACCAGGTGATGCCGTCGTACGACGCGCTCACCAGGATGCGGCGGTCGGTGCCGGTGCAGCAGCCCGGGTCGCCAGGGCAGTGCTGGGCGTCGAAGTAGATGCAGCCGTCCGGGAGGAGGTGCCAGCGCATGAACGCGAGCCAGACGAAGCCGTTCGGGTCGCGCGCGAGGCTCGGGTAGAAGCTCCAGGCGTGGCTGTCCGTGGCCGGCGTGGGATCGAGCCAGGCCTTGCCGTCGTAGGAGAGCGTCACGAAGATCTCCCTCCTCGCCAGGCCGTCGGGATGCGCGCCGAGCCGGTCGGAGTACCAGGCCGCGATGAGCGAGTCCGGCATCCGCGTGACGAGCAGGGAGGGGTCCTCGTCCTGCCCGGACTCGTTGCCCGGCCCGAGCGTGGCCGCCGAGGTGGGCGCGAGCTTCTCGAGCGGGGGGCTGCAGCCCTCCTTGCGATGGCCGCCGCAGGCGGCGATCAGGGCGACGAGGACGAGCGCGCGGGGGCGCGGCGGCCCGGACCGGGTCATCCCGGCGATCGTAGCTCCACCCGGGCCGTGTTCACAGCGGGTGCCCTGGATTCGCTTCCCCGCGCCAGGCGCGCGTGGCAGAGTCGCGCCCGTTTCAGCACGCCGTCGCCACGTCACCCGGAGTCTCCATGCGCCGATTTCTCGCCCCGCTCGCCTCCGCCCTGCTCGCCTGCGCCACCGCCCCCGCCGCGCCTCCGCCGCCGGCGCCCGCTCCCGCCGCCCCGGCGCGCGTCCCGGTCGTCGCTCCCTCCGCGCTGGACGAGCCGGTAGGCGCGGCCGCCGCGCGAATCGCCGGCCCGGCCGAGGGGATGTCCGCGGCCTGCGCCGACGCCATGACCCGCGCGAAGGCCGGCCTCGCCGGGCTGAAGGCCGCCACCCCGCCGCGCGATCCGGTCGCCACGCTCTCCGCGTACGACGACGCCCTGGCGGCGCTGAACGACGTGGACGCCCAGGCCGAGCTGGCCCGCCAGGGCAGCCCCGACCCCGCCATGCGCAAGGCCGCCGAGTCCTGCGACCGCGACGTGCAGGCGCTCCTCACCGAGATCGCGCAGGACCGGGCCGTCTACGACGCGCTCTCGGGCCTCGACCTCTCGGCCCAGGACGGCGCCACGGCCTTCTGGATGAAGCGCGAGCTGCGCGAGTTCCGCCGCGCCGGCGTGGACCGCGACGACGCGACGCGCGAGCGCGTCCGCAAGCTCAGCGACGAGCTCGTGGAGATCGGCCAGGAGTTCGACCGCAACATCCGCGACGACGTGCGCAAGGTGCAGCTCGCCCCCGCCGATCTCGCCGGCATGCCCGCCGACTGGAAGAAGGCGCACCCGCCCGGCAAGGACGGGAAGGTCACCGTCACCACCGACTACCCGGACTACATCCCGTTCATCACCTACGCCCGGAGCGCGAAGGCCCGAGAGGCGCTGTGGCGCGCGTTCAACACCCGCGCCGCGCCCCAGAACTTGGAGGTGCTCTCGCGCATGCTGGTGAAGCGGTACGAGCTCGCGACGCTGCTCGGCTACTCGAGTTGGGCCGACTACACCACCGA
>DATIWK010000115.1:0-5019 GCA_035519395.1 Anaeromyxobacteraceae bacterium
TCCGAGACCTTCGCCTCGAGTAGCGCCGCCGGCTTGGTTCGCTTCCGCGAGGGCGGGACCGCCCCGCGGCGCTTCCCGTGCTTCTCGATCCCGCATCGGACCGCCTCGCGGAGCACGGCGGCGTAGTCGTTCCGCCGCACCTTGTGGGAGAGGAGTGACGCGAGCGATTCCAGGTCTGCCTTCAGGGCGCCGTCGATGGTCACCCGGAGCGACCACTCGTCGCCGGAGACGGCGTGTAGCTCGGCAGCGGGGGCGGACGCACGTGCCGGAGCCGCGGGGGTGTAAGCCGCGGCGCCCGGAACGGTGAGAGCGGCGGTCGCAGGCGTATCGTCGGGGCGCCGTGTTCCTTCGATCCCGAGCGCCAGGAGCGAGGGCGCCGCTTCGGTGCTGGCCGGCGACTGAGCCAGGCTCAGCGCCATCGCCTGCGGCAGCCTCCGCAGGCCGTCCCGGGGCGCCGCCCGAGGCTGGATCGTCGCCACGAGGTGCTCCACCTCTGCCTTGGTGCGGAACGCCGCCCGGGCGACGAGGTCGTCCAGGTTCTCCTCGGTGAGGACCTGGGCCAGGAGCGGCGCTGTGGACAAGCACAGCCTGCCGTCCCGGAGCGGGCTCTCCAGTCTCGGGAAGCGCCTCAGGGCGCGCATCGCGGCGATCCGGCGGCCGGCGGCGCCTTCGCGCAGGTGCAGCTCGCGCAGGCAGAAGTCCCAGAGCGAGCCGAACCCGAGCGGCAGGTATTCCTGTCGCCGATCGAACTCGTCGAGGTGGAGTAGGAAGTCCACCTGGACCATCCGCTCGTCGCCGGCGAGGTCGTGGAGCCGGCGGGCGAGAGCGGTGGAGTCGAGTGAACAGAGAGCGAGACCGTGCATGGTGTACACCTCCGGTGCACAGCTCTCTTAGCACGCGTTTCCCGATGCTCCGGGAAGGCCCCTGGCTGCCCCGATCAGACGCTCGAACCGCGAACCCGCCGGTTCGAGCCACGCGGGCTCGCGGCGCGCTCCAGCGCCATCCTGTGCGGCGAGAGACGCGTTCCTGGAGCGACCTGCGGTCGCGAGCGCACTCGCGCCGAGATCTGGTCAAACACTTTCGAACGCGCACTCCAAGTGGTACTCACCATTAGTGATATAGCTCGCATCCTCCTGGCGCGGGCAGCGACCGAGCGCCTTCGACGCCTGGTGGGCCGATCACGGCAGGACGCTGCCCGTGCGCGGAGAACACCGCGAAGCCCGCCCCTCTCCGCGGAGCCCGCCCCTCTCTCCAGCTGCTCGGCGACGGCGACGGCGACGGCCATCCGCGCGCCAGTGTTCGAACGTGCGGTCGCTCGCGGGCGGGCCGGCCCCGAGCGACCTCCGACAGATCCTCAGCGGCGTTGCACGCCTCCCGCGTCACCTCGCCGGTACGGTCTGCGACCCGGACGCCGCGGGCACCTCGCGCGGCGCGGCCGGACGGCTCGGGGCGGCGGGACGGCGACCGATCACCGCCGGCGCGGCCGCAGGGACGCGATCTCCGCCGTACTGGCGCGCCTCGCTCGCGCGGACGAGCGCGGCGATGTCCTTGATCTCGCCGCCCGGGAGGAGATCCGCGCGGCGGTTGCGGGCCCAGCAGATCTCGTCGGGCTGGGCGCACACCGGCAGCTCCTTGCCGTAGCTGACCGTCGCGATCTGCCCGGCCGGAACCCCGAGCTGCTCCAGGTACTCCCGGACGGCGGTGGCGCGGCGGTACCCGAGGGCCAGGTTGTACTCCACGGTCCCGCGCTCGTCGCAGTTGCCCTCGACGAGGAGGTTCGCCTCCGCGCCGGCGGCGAGGCAGCGAGCGGCCCGGCGCAGCGGCGGGAGATCCACGTCGTACAGGGCCGCGCGATCGAAGTCGAAGTAGGCGCTCCTCACCTGGCACTCGGGCATCCCCCGGGTGATCGCCATGCATTGCCGCTCCAGGCACAGCTCGTTCGCGGCGCACGCGTCGTCGCCCGTGCACTCGGTGATGGCGAGGGCCGGCCCGAGCTCGGGCTGCGGCGGCGCGACCGGCGCCTGGACCTCGACGGCCTGGGCTGGCTTCGTCTCCGCCGTTGCAGCAGCCTTCTGGCCGTGGGCGCACGCCGCTGCGAGGGGGAGCAAGGCGAACGCGAGCAGCTTCCTCATCGGAGCCCTCCCGCCGGGTGCGAGAGATCGCGCGCAACCCGCGCGACGCGCCGCCCGGTCACCCCCTTTCGATACGGCCGTGCTCGCCCGGGTCAAGGCCGTCGCGGGGCGAGCGCCCCAAGGGACCTCGTGGATCGCGGAACCGCTCCGTTCCCCGTCCCGGCGGCTCCGGCGGGAACGTCCCTCAGTCCGCCACGCCGAGCTTCAGGGGGAGGCGTACCTGCAGCTTCTCTCCCTGGAACGTCGGGAAGGTCATGCGCAGGCCGACCTTCTTCAGGCAGTAGCCCAGGGTCGCCCCGTCCACCGCGGCGTCGTCCACCGTCGGCTTGGTGACGTGTCCGTTCGGGAGGACGGTGATGACGAGCCCCACGTGCTTGCCCAGGAGCGCCTTCTCCTCGGGGTCGTCGCGGGCCTCGCGCATGCAGGCGTCGAACTCCCCGCGGCTGCGGGCGACCACGACCTGGATCTCCGAGGGGTCGAGCCCCGCCTTGCGCGGTGGCTCGGCCACCGCGGCCGTCCCCGCGGGCCCGTCGCGATCGGCCTCCGCGAGCTTGGTGCCGCTTTCCACCCGGGCCGGAGCCGCCGGCGCCTCCGCCGCGGCCACGACCCTGGCGCGCTGGGCGCGAACGGCCGCGAGCCGCTCCGCCTCCGCGCGCTCCGCCTCCTGGCGCCGGGCCTCCTCGGCCGCGCGCCGCGCGCCGTCGCGGCGCTCCGCCTCTCGGCGCTGCTCCTCCCTGCGCTGCTCGTCGCGGCGAGCCTCGGCGCGCCGCGTCTCGGCCTCCCGCTGCGCGGCAGCGCGGCGCTCCGCCTCGCGGCGCTGCTGCTCCGCGAGGCCAGCGTCCGCTCCGGGCGCCGCGGGGCCGCCGCGCGGAGCGGCGGTGGCCGGCTCGGGCGGCGGCGCCGCCACAGCCGATGGCGCCGGTGCAGGAGCGGGATCGACGCGGACCGCGACGGGCGTGGGCGCCTGGACCGGCGCCTCGGGAGCACGGTAGGTGAGCCGGTCGGCGCCGCCCACCGGTCGCCCGCGGTCGGCGAGGACGAGCGCCACGGCCGCCCCGGCCATCACCACCAGCGCGACCGTTCCTCCCACGACCACGGCGGCTCTGCGCCGCCTCGCCGACCGGCGCCGGGCCTGCGCCTGATCCCCGCCCGGAATGCGATCGGTGATGGTGAACTCGACGGATCCCTCGCCGTCTCCCTCCCAGCGGGGTGGGACGTCCACCACCTCCTGCGGAAGGGCATGCGGCGCCTGCGGGCCGCCCTGCTCGCGTGGCCGGCTCCGGGCCGGCGGCGCCGGCGGAGGCAGGGGCGGTTGCGGCTCGGCGCGCGGCGGGAGGTCCACGGGCGGAGGCGCCGCGAGCGCGCCAGCGGGCGGCGGGGCCGGAGCAGGTGCGTTCCGGACGGCCGGCGACGGGCGAGCGGTCGGCGCCACAGCGGGCGCCGCAGGTGCGGCGGGAGCCGGTGGAGAGGGTGACGGCCCGGGCGCGGCGAGCCAGGGCGGCGGCGCGGCCGCCTCTGCGGCCATCGCACGCGCGAGGGCCGCCTCGAGGGCGCGCCGCTCGTCCTCCGGGGAGGCGCCGGACGGGGGCCTCGGGGGCGTCGCCGGCAGTCCTGCCCGCGGCGGGGCCGGTGTCTCGCGCCCGGGCGGCGGCGCACGGCCAGGCGCGAGTCCGGGGAGCGGCGGCGAGAGCGCGGAGAAGCCGCCGGGGCGGGGGGGCGCCGCAGCCGCCACGTCCTGCGGCTCCGGCCCCTTCACGATGATGGCGTTCCCGCACTTGCAGCGGATCTTGTAGACCTTCCCGGGCACCGGCTCGTCGGTGCTGGAGAACCGCTTCCCGCAACGTTCGCAGGAGAACTTCACGCCCGGAAGGTTACCCGGATCGGACCCGGCGTGCGAGAGACCTGCCCCCCGGATCCGGATGCTGGTAGAGTGTTCGACGGTATCGCGGGATACCGGCGGCCCGCTCGCGGGCCGACAGGGCTGGACGGGCGTGGGCGGCGCGTGGGCGCCGACCGGTGGCGGCGGAGGCGGCGAGGATGGCGGCGGTCGGGGTCGGGGTGTCGCGCGCGGCGACGCGGGTGGGCGGCGAGCCGCAGCTCACGCGGTTCCACCAGCGCATCGCGGCGGAGGCGCTCACCGCCCGCGGCGGCGGCGGCGCGGCCAGCCTCGCGCCCGCCCTCGCCCACTCCGCGGTGGACCTCAACCCGCACCAGATCGAGGCCGCGGCCTTCGCGCTCTCGTCGCTCCCCACCGGCGGCGCCGTCCTCGCCGACGAGGTCGGGCTCGGGAAGACGATCGAGGCCGGCCTGGTCCTCGCGCAGCTCGCGGCGGATGGCAGGGGGCGGGCCGTCGTCCTCGTCCCGGCCTCGCTGCGCGCGCAGTGGCGCGACGAGCTGCGCTCCA
Source organism: Anaeromyxobacteraceae bacterium (assembly GCA_035519395.1). Taxonomy (GTDB): domain Bacteria; phylum Myxococcota; class Myxococcia; order Myxococcales; family Anaeromyxobacteraceae; genus Anaeromyxobacter. Next base: position 4,537 of record DATIWK010000115.1, read on the forward strand.
AGTTCGGCCTCGACGCCGACGTGATCGACGGCGACTCCTGCCGCGCCCTGGAGCGGCAGGGCCTGCGCACCAACCCGTTCGACACGGGCGGGATCGTCATCTGCTCGCACCCGTTCGCCGCGATGCGCGCCGCGGAGGTGGAGCGGGTCCCCTGGGACGTGGCGATCCTCGACGAGGCGCACCGGCTGCGGAACGCCTACCGCCGCGACCACCGCACCGGCCAGGCGCTCCGCAAGGCGCTGCGCCGCTGCCCGAAGCTGCTCCTCACCGCCACGCCGCTCCAGAACGACCTCATGGAGCTGCTCGGGCTCGCGTCGTTCATCGACGACGCCCTGCTCGGCACCGAGGAGGCCTTCCGGCTCCAGTACGCGACCGGCGAGCTCACCGAGGACAAGGCGGCGGACCTCAAGGCGCGCCTCGCGCCGGTGGTGGTCCGCACCCTGCGGCGCCAGGTGAAGGAGTACGTGAAGTTCACGGCGCGCC
>DATIWK010000116.1:0-73980 GCA_035519395.1 Anaeromyxobacteraceae bacterium
TCTCCAGCACGAACTCCTTCGGGAGCCGGTGCGACGGCTCCTCCATCAGCGCGTCGCGCACGTCGGAGAAGATCCGCAGCTCGAGGAGCTTCTTGCGCCAGAGCGCCTTGCGCGCGTCCGGGTCGCTGCGGACGAAGGCGCGCCCCGCGGGCGTGAGCACCGCGAGCCGCTTGGGCGTGTCCACCAGGTCGAGCATCTCGGCTGCCTTCACCACCGAGAGCAGCTTGCCGAACTCGCGGTCGGTCTCGGCGGCGATGCGGAACACGTCCTCGCGCCCGTCGCGGGCGTCGAGGTACTCGATCAGACCGACGATCTCGCTCGCCCCCGCGTCGGGCAGGACCTCCGGCGCCGCGGCGGGCTCGGCGGTGCCGGGCACGTCGGGCAGCTCGTGGCCGGTGATGAGGTCGTGGAGCCGGTCCACGAGCGCCAGCACCTCGCGCGACCGGTAGTCGCGCGGCCTGGGCAGGGAGTTCTCCACGATGGTCTGCACGTGCCCGGGGTTGGCGCCCAGCACCACGATCCGGTCGGCCATGTAGGCCACCTCCTTGATGTCGTGCGACACGAGGAGGATCGAGGAGGGGTTCTTCTCGCGCACCGCCCAGATGTCGAGGACCTCGGCGCGGAGCGACTCGGCGGTGAGCGCGTCCACCTGGCTGAAGGGCTCGTCCATGAAGAGCACCTCCGGCCGGAGGGACAGCGCCCGGGCCATGCCCACGCGCTGCTTCATCCCGCCGGACAGCTCCCGCGGGTACGCTTCCTCGAAGCCGGCCAGCCCCACCAGCCGGATCGCCTCCTGGGAGCGCTCCGCGATCTCCGCGTCGGAGAGGCGCACGGCGCGCAGCACCGACTGGACGTTCTCGGCGACGGTCATCCACGGGAAGAGCGCGAAGCTCTGGAAGACGATGGCGACGCCGGGGGCGAGGTCGTCGAGCGGCTCGCCGTGCCACCGCACCGCGCCCCGTGTCGGGCGGATGAGGCCCGCCAGGATGCGGAGGATGGTGGACTTGCCGCAGCCGGAGGGGCCGAGGAGCGCCACCACCTCGTTCGGCCGGATCTGCAGCGACACGTCCTCCAGCACCTCGAGCTTCTGCCCCGACGGCAGGACGAACACCTTCGAGACGTGCTCGAGGGCGCAGAGCGGCGTTTCGGCGCTCGGCTGCTGCGTCTCGGGCGCGATGGCGGCCATGGCTACCTCAGGAGGGAGAAGCGGCGCTCGGCGACGTCGTTGAGCGGCCGCCACACCAGCCGGTTGAAGACGACCACCGCGGCGGACATCACCACCACGCTCGCGGCGAGCACGGGGAAGTTCGCGGCTCCGGCAGCGACGCTGATCCGCGCGCCCAGACCGAAGGTGGCGAGCTCGCGCCCCTGGAACGTCACGTACTCGGAGACGATGGACGCGTTCCAGGCGCCCCCCGCGGCGGTGACCCACCCGGTGACGAGGTAGGGAAGGACCGCCGGGAAGAGCAGCTGCCTGAAGAGCTGCACCCCGCGGATGTTGTAGCTCCGCGCCGCCTCCCGCAGGTCCGCGGGGACCGCCATCGCTCCGGCCACCACGTTGAAGAGGATGTACCACTGCGTGCCGAGCAGCATCAGGACCACGCTCCCGACGCCCAGCCCGATGCCCATCGAGCGGAGCACCCAGATGGCGGCGGGGAAGAGCATCGGCGCCGGGAAGCTCGCCACCACCTGGACCACCGGCTGGAGGGCGCGCGACAGCCGCGGCGAGAGGCCGATGGCGAGGCCGGCGGGCAGCGCCCACAGCGTGCCGAGCGCGGTCGCGACGAGGACGCGCACCAGCGTGGTGAGCGCGGCGCCGGTGGTGGTGAGCCACTCGCGCCCGGGCACGACGCGCAGGAGCCGTACCAGCTCGTAGGCGCCGAGCAGGAGGAGCCCGACGAGCGCGGCGAAGAGCACGCCGGAGAGCACGCGCGAGGCCCAGCCGGGCGGCCCGTGGCGCGGGCGGGCGGTGGGGACCAGGCGCGAGAGCCACCTGCCGAGCGCCTCGAAGGCGGCCCCGCCGTACGCGAGCAGGCGCGAGCGGCGGAGGAGGTCGAGGAACCAGGAGCCGGCGCTCTCGCCCGCGCCCCCCTCCTCCACCCGGAACTTCTGCGACCAGACCACCACCGGGCGCCAGAGGAGCTGGTCGAGCGCGACGATCATCAGGACCATCGCCAGGACCGCCCAGGCCATCGCGCGCACGTCGCCCTTCGCCACCGCGACGCTCATGTAGGAGCCGAGGCCGGGCAGGCGGAAGTCCTTGTCGCCGAGGACGAAGGCCTCGCTCACCATGAGGAAGAACCAGCCGCCCGCCATGCTCATCATCGAGTTCCAGACGAGCCCGATCATCGAGAACGGCAGCTCGACCCAGCGGAACCGCTCCGCCCAGTCGAACCGGTAGACCCGCGCCACCTCGAGCTGGTCGGCGGGGACCGAGCGCACCGAGCGGTAGAAGCTGAACGTCATGTTCCAGGCCTGGCCCGTGAAGATCATCACGATGGCGGCCAGCTCCAGGCCGGCGTTGGAGCTGGGAAAGAGGGCCACCAGCGCGAGGACCAGGCCGGGCATGAACCCGAGCACCGGCACGCTCTGGAGCACGTCGAGGAGCGGCACCAGCACGCGCTCCGCGATCCGGTCCTTCGCGGCCCAGTAGCCGTACACGAGGGTGAACGCGAGCGAGAGCACGTACGCGGTGAGCCCGCGCGCCAGCGAGAGGAGCGCGTAGCCGGGGAGGGCGCGCGGCGAGAGGTCGATCTCGACGGTCGGCCGCAGCGCCCCCGTCCAGCCCTGCGCGACGCGGCTCGCGGCGAAGAGGAGCCCGCCCAGCGCCGCGACCACCACCAGGTCCGCCCAGCCCACGCGTGAGCGGCGCAGGAACGCGGTGGCGTCACCGAACGCGCGCAGCAGACGGATCACGCCCGGTCTTGTCTCTCCCGGACCCGGGGAGGTCAAGGCGAAAGCGGCGCGGCGCTCGTGACGGCGCGGTGAACACCTTCCGGCTTCTTCGCGGCCGGATCGCCGCCGTCCGGCCGGTGCCGGGCGAGGGGCCGCGACCCCTCACGCTCCGGGATCGGTCCCCCGGATCGGGGCGGCGGGGTCCACCCCGCCGATCGGCAGCTCCACCGTGAACCGCGCTCCCGCTCCCAGCCGGCTCTCGACGCACACGGTCCCCCCGAGCCGGACCACGATCTCCCGGGTGATCCAGAGGCCGAGGCCCATCCCGGCGATGCCCTGGCTCCCGCCGGCGCGCTCGAAGCGCTGGAAGATCCGCTCGTGGTCCTCGGGCGCGATCCCCATTCCACGATCGGTGACGGAGAGGAGGGCGGTGGCGCCGCGCGCCTCGGCCCGGAGCGACACCGGCCTCCCGCCCCCGTACTTGATGGCGTTGGAGAGGAGGTTGCTCACCACCTGGTCGACGCGGCCGGGATCCCACGCGCCGGTGACGGGGCCGGGGGCCACCACCTCCAGCGCGCACCCGGCGCGCGCCGCCTCCTGGTGGTGCCGCTCGGCCACCTCGCGCACCACGGCGGCGAGGTCCACCTGCTCGATCTCCACGTGAAGGCGGCCCGCCTGGATGCGGGTGACGTCGAGGAGGTCGTTCACCAGCTGGGCGAGCCGGCCCGCCTGGCGCCCGAGGACGGACACCTTGGAGCGCAGGGGCGCGGGGTCGCCGGGGGCCCGCTCCAGCGCGCGCTCCAGGGTCTCGATCACCAGCATCAGCGCGCTGAGCGGCGTCTTCAGCTCGTGCGAGGCCACCGCCAGGAACTGATCCCGGACGCCGATCGCCTCCTGCGCCTGCTGGTAGAGGCGCGCGTTCTCGACGGCCATCTCCTCGGCGACGGCCCTTGCGGCCCGCTCCTCGGCGAGGGCGAGCCGCTCGCGGTCGGCGCGCTGGCGCTCGAGCGTGGCGCCGACCAGGCTCACCACCCCGAGCAGCGCCTCCAGCGCGTGCGGCGGCAGCGCGCGCTCGCCCGCGTAGCCGATCACGAACGCCGCCTCGGTGCGCCCCCGCACCGTGACCGGGAAGGCGGCGCAGGCCATCGGGCCCTGCAGCACCTCCATGGCCATGAACCCGGTCTCCACCACCTGGTCCACGGCGCCGCGCAGCACCTCGAAGTCGGGCTCCGCGAGCGGGCAGTCGTCGCACCGGGCGCCGCCCGCCGCGCACTGGAACCGGCAGACGAGGTCGGGGAGGAAGATGCTGCGAACCAGGTCGCGGCTCTCGGCGAGCACGTCCGCGCTCACGAGCATGTTGGCGAAGTACTGCGCCGCCCGGATGAACCCGTGCGCGCAGAACTCGCGATCGAGCCGGCCGGCCGTGGCGCTCATGCGCTCCCCCGCGGGCGCCAGGGGCGGACGTGCAGGTGCTCGACGAAGAGGTCCTCGAACTCCGCCTCCAGGGAGAGGTTCACGAGCGTGGCGCGGCGGCGGGCGCGCGCCAGCGCCTCCTCGGCGGCGCCGGAGAGGAGGAGGTCGAGGGCGCCGTGCAGCGCGGCGTTGCCGGCGAGGCGGATCCGCCCGGCGCCGACGGGAGGGAGGAGGCCGATGGCACGGGCGCTCCCGGCGTCGAGGTGCTCCCCGAAGCTCCCGGCCACGTGGACGGCGCCGATCCGCTCGAGGGGGAGGCCGGCGCGCCGGCAGAGGACCTCGATGCCGGCTGCGACCGCGCCCTTGGCCCGCTGGAGCGCGTCCACGTCGGCCTTGCTGACCGCCAGCTCGACGCCGCCGACCGCGACGGTCAGGGGCTCGCGCGTGGGCCGGCCGCGCTCGTCGATCTCGCCCCCCTCGCGCAGCAGGGCGAGGAGGTCCACCAGCCCCGAGCCGCAGACACCGCGCGGCTGGACCGACTCGATCACCTCGGCGTGCCAGCTCCGATCCGGCCCGCGCCGGAGCCGGCGGATGGCGCCCGGCTCGGCGGGCAGGCCGCAGCCGATCCCGGTCGCCTCGAAGGCCGGGCCGCCGGCCGCCGCCGTCGCCCAGAGCCGCTCGCCGTCCCAGAGGGCGATCTCGGTGTTGGTGCCGAAGTCGACGAGCAGCGCCGGCTCGGGGCCGTCCACGAGCCGGCAGTGGACGACGCCGGCGAGGAGGTCCGAGCCGACGAAGCCGCCCAGCGGCCGCACCAGCTCGATCGCGGCGGACGCGGCCAGGTTCCACCGCTCCGCCACCGCGGCGGCGTCCGCGAGGGGACACTCGACCGCGGCGGTCCAGCCCGCGGGGTCGAGCATCGCCCCGGCGGGCCGCCCGCTCAGCAGCGTCAGCATCGCGGAGTTACCCACCACCCGGACGCGCCCCACCTCGGGCAGCGCGATCCCCTCGTCCCGGGAGAGCTCGAGGAGCGCGCCGCCGATCGCCTCGAGCGCCATCCCGCGCAGGCGCTGGGCGGAAAGGGGCGAGCGGGCCGCCGCGTCGAGCCGGCCCACCACGTCGGCGCCGACCCGGACCTGGGGGTTCGGTCCGCAGCGCGCCGCGAGCCGGTCCCCCTCCGCCGCGCCGCAGATGGCCACGGTGATCTGCGTCGTCCCCAGGTCGACCGCGGCGCCGAGCGGCGTGCCGTTCAGGGAGCGCCGGGAAGGCGGGTGGGCGGGCTGGTAGGCGGTCGAGCCGGGGCTCCGCCACGGCGAGGGCCGGGCGGGCTCGAGGACCGTGACGTCGAGGTCGCCGCGCGGCGTCACCTGGCAGGCGAGGCGCGTCCCTGCGGCGATCGCCTCGGCGCCGAGGTGGAGCACCTCCGCCGCGGTGGGCGGGCCGGCGGCCCCCTCGTCGATCCGCACCCGGCACAGGCCGCACGCTCCCTGGCCGGCGCAGGAGGTCCGCACCCGCACGCTGCTCGTGTCGAGGATGTCGCGCAGGCTCGGGCCCGGCCGGAAGGAGAGGTGGCGCACCTCGCCGTCCCGCTCGCCCAGCAGGCGGACGCCGACGTGGCGTGCGCACGGCATCTAACGCGCCGCTCCGTTCCAGGCGAGGCCGGTGCGCACCAGGGCGGCGACGTTCGGCTCCCGCGCCTCGGGCGGGATCTCGCAGCCGGAGGAGAGGATGAAGCCGCCGCGATCCTCGAAGAGGCGCAGCAGCGCCGCCGCGTCCCGCGCGATCCCGGCGGCGTCGCCGGTCACGAAGTCGAGCGGCCGCAGGTTCCCCACCACGCAGATCCGGCTCTCGCCGTCCGCCCGCGCCAGCGGCTCCGGGTCCACGCAGTAGTCGAAGCAGGCGAGGTCGGCGCCGAGCCTCCGGTACCAGGGCAGGAGGGGCGCGGTCCGGCCCGCGATGTGGATCCAGCTCGCCAGCGCGCCGGCCCGCCGGAAGGAGGCGAACAGCCTCGCCACGCGCGGCCCGATCATCTCCCGGAACAGGCCGGCGGGGACCACCTCCGGGGACGCGGCCGGCTCGAAGACCAGGGCGAGGTGCGCCCCGGACGCGAGCTGCGCCACGCCGAACGCCTCGCTCACCGCGGTCGCGTAGTCGAGCAGCCGGACGAAGCGATCGGGATCGTCGGCCGCGAGGACGAGCGCCGGCTCCATGCCGAGGAGCTGCACGGCGAGCGTCAGCGGGCCCTGCACCAGCCCGACCACCAGCGCCTCGTCACCGCAGGCGGCCCGCATCGCGCGCGCCATCTCCAGGACCATGGGGAGCCGGCCCGCGGCGCGCGGATCCGGGATCGGCCGCCGCGCGAAGTCGTCGTCCGGCGCCAGGGGCGGCCGCTTCACCGCGGGGTAGGTGCCGGCGCGCCGCTGGATCTCGCCGCCGAGCGCCTCCGCCTCGAGCGCCAGGTCCAGGACCGCGAAGACCGCCTCGTTCCCGTAGTGCCGCCGCGCCTCCAGCTGGCACGCCGCCGCCGTGGCGCCGGAGCCGAGGTACTCCTCCATGCTCCGCCCGCACGCGACCGCCGCGTGGGCGAAGAGCTGGGCGATGACCGGCGGCCGATCGCAGCGCTCCAGCGCGGCGGTGCGGCGGATGCGCTCGAGCGCGTTCACGCCTGCACCACCGCTGCATCGAGGTAGGCGACGGCGTCGAACGCGGTCTGGCCGACGTAGTCGACGTCGAGCGTGGCCGCCGTGCACTGCTTCAGCGCGGCGCCGCCGGCGAGGACCCGGACGCCGGCCAGCCCCGCGCGCGCCAGCGCCGGCCGGAGGGCGCGGACCTGCGGGATGACGCTGGAGATGAGGCCGCTCACGCACACCGCGCTCGCGCCGGTCCGCGCCACGGCGTCCACCACCTCGGACACCGTCGCGTCCCGCCCGCAGTCGATCACCCGGAACCGGTTCCCCGCCAGGAGGATCTTGAGGATGGCCTTGCCGATGTCGTGGATGTCGCCCTCCAGGACGGCCACCACCACCCGGGCGCGGGGATCGGGCAGCGAGGCGTCGTCGGGGAAGAGCCGGCGGATCACCGCCATCACGGCGCGCCCGGCCAGCATGATCTCGAGGAGGTTGAACTGCTCGGCGGTGCACTTGCGGTCGAGCGCCGCCATCGCCCGCTCCACGCCGCCGGTGACGATGTCGAGCGGCCGCATCCCGCCGGCAGCCAGGCCCGCCACCAGGTGGAGCGAGCGCTCCCGGTCCCCGTCGGTCAGGGCCGCGACGAGCGAGTCGAGGTCGGAGGGCATGGGCGCGGCGGTCCGATCGCGATCGGGATGATACTTCAGCCCGTCGGCCAGGCCCAGACGGGGCGCGCCGCGCGGGGCCGGTGAGAGGCGTTCTCACTCGCGGCCGCAGATCCGGGTGCCCCTCGACTTCGGGACGCTGCGCGCCCCTGGGCTCGGGGACGGCCGAGGTCCTCGCCTGGCTCTCAGGACCGGTCGCGGCCGTTCAGGCCCCGCGCCGCGCCGCAGCCTGCTGCGCCTGGATCGCCGTGAGGGTGATGGTGAAGACGATGTCCTCGACGAGGCAGCCGCGGCTCAGGTCGTTCACCGGCCTGGCGAGCCCCTGCAGCATCGGGCCCATGCTCACGACGTTGGCGCTGCGCTGGACGGCCTTGTAGGTGACGTTGCCGGTGTTGAGGTCGGGGAACACGAAGACCGTCGCCCGCCCGGCGACCGGGGACCTGGGAGCCTTCTGGCGGGCCACCTCCGGCACGATCGCGGCGTCGTACTGGAGCGGCCCGTCCACGGGCAGGTCGGGGCGGAGCTGGCGGGCGAGGTCGGTCGCGCGCTTCACCTTGTCCACGTCGTCGCCGCCGCCGCTCGTGCCGGTGGAGTAGGAGAGCATCGCCACGCGGGGCTCGATGCCGAAGGCCAGGGCCGAGTCGGCGCTCTGGACGGCGATGTCGGCGAGCTGCTCCGCGGTCGGGTTCGGGTTCACCGCGCAGTCGCCGAAGACCAGCACCTGCTCCGGCAGGCACATGAAGAAGACGCTGGAGACGAGGTTGCAGCCGGGGGCGGTGCGGACGAGCTGGAGGGCCGGCCGGATGGTGTGCGCGGTGGTGTGCACCGCCCCCGAGACGAGCCCGTCCGCCTCGCCGAGCGCCATCATCAGGGTGCCGATCACGATGGTGTCGGAGAGCTCGCCCCGCGCCAGCTCCGGCGTCATCCCCTTCGCCCGGCGCCGCTCCACCAGCGGGCCGACGTAGCGGGGCGCGGCCGCCGCCGCGTCCACGATCTCGACCGAGGGCGGGAGCGCGATCCCCTGCTTCTTCGCGACATCGCGGATCTCGGCGGGGTCGCCGAGGAGCACGCAGCGGGCGATGCCGCGCTCCGCCACGACGGCCGCGGCGGCGAGGGTGCGCGGCTCCGAGCCCTCGGGGAGCACGATGCGCTTGTTCGCGGCGCGCGCCGCCTCGACCAGGCGGTGGCGGAAGGCGGGCGGCGACAGGCGCGGCACGCGCCCGGCGCGGGCGAGCCCCTTCACCCACGCGGCGTCGAGCCGGTCCGCCACGAAGTTCATGACCCGCTCCACCCGCTCGCCGTCGTCGGTGGGGATCTGGAGGTTGAGCGCGGCCACCGCGCTCGCCGCCGGGTAGCTGCCCTCCTCCACCCGCAGCACCGGCAGGCCGGTCCGGAGCGCCTCCTCGCAGAAGGCGAGCACGCCCGGATCCGGCTCGACGGCGCCGGTGAGGAGCAGGCCCGCGAGCGGCATCCCGCCCAGCACCGCCAGCGAGGCCGCCACGATGATGTCGCTCCGGTCGCCCGGGGTGATGACCAGGGTGCCCGGCGCGAACACCTTGATGGACCCGGGGACCATCATGGCGCACTGGGTGACGCGCCGGATCCGGCGCCGCTCGAGGTCGCCGGCGCGCAGCACGCGCGCCCCGAGCGCGCCGGCGAGGTCCTTCACGCGCGGCGCGGCCAGCTCGCCGCGGGACGGCACCACGCCGGCGGGGCGGAGCCGCTCGGCCTCGAGCGCGGACCGGAACGCGTCCAGCTCGGGCGCGGCGACCTCGTCGTCCTGGATCGCCGCGTCCACCCAGTGGGTGCGTCCCTCGCCGTCGTGCGCCGAGGCCCGGGTCACCCGGTTCAGGATGCAGCTCACCGGGCGGCCGTCGGCGGTCGCGCCGTACCCGCGCGCCGCGATCGCGACGGCGTTCGCCATCTTCGCCGGCGGCTCGCCGCGCGGCGAGCCCACCAGCACCAGCTCCGCGTCGAGCGCCTTCAGCATGAGGGCGTTCACGCGGGTGGACCAGACCATCCCCGGCTCCGGCGCCATCCCCTCCACCACCAGCACGTCGGCGCCCTCCGCGGCGCGCGCGCAGAGGGCGACCACCTGCTCCATGAGCGTCTGGTCGTCGCCGGCGGCGAGCAGCTCCTCGGCGACGGCGCGGGTGATGGGGGCGGGCGGGTCGAGGCGCGCACCCAGCTTGACCAGCGCCAGCGAGGGGTCGTCGCCCCGCGCCGCGATGGGCTGCGCGAAGGCGACGCGGACCCCCTCGCGGTCGAGGGCGCGCAGCAGGCCGAGGCAGGCGGTGGTGAGGCCGACCTGGCGGCCGGCGGGCGCGACGAGGAGGGTGTGGCTCATCGATGAGCTCGCTTCCACGGAGGGAGAGGGCAGGACTCAGGCGGCCGCGAAGCGCTCGGCCCGGCCGGCCACGATCTCGGCGGTGTCCATCGCGATCATCAGCTCCTCGTTGGTGGGGACGACGACCGCCTGCGGCCGCTCGCTGCGGGTGATGCGGCAGCCGTGGCGCCTCCCGTGGAAGGCGTTCGCCTCCGGGTCCAGCTCCAGGCCCAGGAACCCCATCAGCTCGATCACCTTGGCTCGCACGAAGGCGGCGTTCTCGCCGATGCCGCCGGTGAAGACCATCGCGTCGAGGCGCCCCAGGGAGACCACCATGCCGGCGGCGGCCTTCGCCACCGAGTGGCAGAACTTCTCGATGGCGAGCGCCGCCCGCTCGTGCCCCTTCTGCGCGGCCTCGTGGAGCGTGCGCATGTCGTTGGAGAGGCCGGAGATGCCGAGCAGGCCGGAGCGCTTGTTGAGCGCGTCCATGACCTCGGCGGCGCTGCAGCCCAGCGCGGTCTTCATGTGGGCGATGATGGAGGGGTCGATGCTCCCGCTGCGCGTCCCCATCACCACGCCGTCGAGGGGGGTGAGGCCCATGGTGGTGTCGAGGCTCTTCCCGTCGCGGACGGCGGCGAGCGAGCAGCCGTTGCCCAGGTGGGCGGTGAGGATGGCGTGATCGTGCGGGTCGAGGCCGAGCTGCCGGACGGCCTGCTGCGACACGTAGCGGTGGCTCGTGCCGTGGAAGCCGTAGCGCCGCACCTCGTGCTTCTCGAACCACTCGTAGGGCACCGCGTAGAGGTAGGTCTGCGGCGGCATGGTCTGGTGGAACGCGGTGTCGAACACCGCCACCTGGGGCAGGGCGGGGTAGAGCTCCTTCGCGATCCGGATGCCGAGCAGGTTGGGCGGGTTGTGGAGGGGGCCGAGCGGGATGCACTCCTCGATCTTGGCCACGACCTCGGGGGTGATGGGGATCGAGCCCGAGAAGCGCGCGCCGCCGTGCACCACGCGGTGGCCGACCCCCGCGAGGTCGTCCGCCAGCCCGAGCTCCTCGAGGAGCGAGCCGACGGCGCGGAGCGCGACGTCGTGGTCGGCGCCGTGCAGGTCGCGCTGGTGCTTCTCCCCGCCGACCTTCCACTCCAGCGTCGCCTGGGGAGTGCCGAGCCGCTGCGCCAGGCCGGAGACCCGTTCGTGCCCGGACTCCGAGTGGATGATGGCGAACTTCGCCGAGGAGCTTCCGCAGTTCAGGACGAGCACGTTCATCGCGGTCTCCGGGGAGACGGGAGCGCCCTCGGTGCGGCGCCGGCGCAGACGAGGGGACGACCGGTTGTCGGGGACCGTAAGCCTCGCGCGGAACCTTCGATGGCTTCGGAGCGCATAGCTACGCACACGCGACGCGCACCGCGCAACCCCTCTCGTGCGGATCGACCCCACCGAGAGCGAAGGGCCGCCGAGAAGTGTGCACGGCTGGTCAATGGCGCCAACATTGCGCGCGAGAATTGCGCTTTCCGCGGTGGCGCCCGGCGCCGGGCGCGCGTGGCGCGTGGCGCGGCGCGTCAGATTGCGGAATCGGTCCGGCGAGGCCGGTCCGTGCCGGCGGCTCGTCAGCGCTCGTCGTCGGGGATCGCCACGTGGGTGGGCGCGGCGCCCTGGAAGGCGGGGGCCGCGAGGCGCGCCGCGGCGGCGAGCAGCAGGAGCGCCACCGCCGCCCACGCGAGCGGCCGCGCCGGGCGAGCGCGCCAGGCCCAGCGGCGCTCGTGGCGCCGGTGGAAGGCGGGCAGCGCCGCGTACTCGCGCCAGGCCTCCGCGCGGACGCGGCGCGCCCCGGCCGCGTCGCCCAGGCCCGCGAGCGTTCGCGAGAGGAGCCAGCGACCCTCCACCGTGCCGGGCCGGGCCACCAGGAGCCGATCCAGGGCCTCGCGCGCGCCGGCGAAGTCGCCGCGGCCGAGGCGCAGGCGCCCGAGCTCGAGGTCCACCTCGCCGGCGCGGAACTCGGGATCGGCGGCACGGGCCGCCCCGAGGGCGCGCTCCGCCTGCTCCGCGTAGCCGGTCCGGGCGAGCGCGGCGCCCATGGCGAAGGCGGTGTGGACGTCGTCGTCGCCGGCCTCGACGTTGGGCCGCAGCACCTCGACGGCCTCGCGGGGCCGGCGCACCTCGAGGAGCAGCTCGGCCAGCTCCAGCCGCGCGCGCCGGTCGTGCGGGTTGGTGGCGAGCGTCCGGCGCAGCGCGTCGGCGCGCCGCCACCGCCGCCACACGCGCACCGGATCCGGGAAGAGCCGGAACGTGAACCGGTCCGCCGCCCACCAGAACGCGATCAGCACCGCCAGCGCGAGGAGCGGGCTCCCCGTCAGCGACGCGAGCAGGTACCAGACGAGGAGCTTGGACACGGGCCCTCCCGGCCCCGTTGAACCACGCCCCGCCCGGCGAGTCGAGGAGGGAGAGGCCCCGGCCGGTGCGCGCGATGCCTGAAGCGAAGGGCCGGGCGGAGGAGCCCGGCTCGGAGCGACCAGGGGGTCCGGGGGGGCGGCACGCCCCCCCGGTGAGATCAGTGCCCGGCGGGGAAGAAGGTGTAGGAGGCCCAGACCAGGACGCCGAGCAGCCCCACGCCCATGCCGATGCTCCACCCGATGAGCTTCTTCTCGACGGGCAGGAGGGGCTCGTACTGCATCTGCCGCAGCTCCCTGGCGAGCTGTCCGTCGGTGTGCTGCTCGGCGATCCGCTCTGCTGGCGCTGCCATGTGGTGCTCCCTTTCCGCCCCTCCGCGGGACATCGGCGTCCGCGCCTAGGTCATGAGCGGCGGCTTCACCCCGTGGAAGAAGATCCAGGAGATGAGCAGCCCGACCCAGATGATGAAGCCGAACAGCGAGATGACGTAGACGGCCGCGAGCTTCCCGATGCCCTCCTCCCAGAGCTTCTTGAAGTTGGACACGAGGCCGATGGTGAAGAACGTCATGACGAAGAAGAGCCCGCGGAAGACGTTGCTCTCGCCCGTCCCGAGCTTCGCGGCGCTCATCCGCTGCTTGGCGGCGGCGAGCTCCAGCTTCACGTCCGCGAGCGCCGCCGAGGCGGTGGCGCCTCCGGCCGGGAGCGCGGCCGCGGCCGGCGTACCCGCGGCCGCCACCTGCTTCTCCAGCGCCGCCGCCTGCGCGCCGAGGCGCGTCACCTGGCGGGAGGCGGGCAGGGCGACGAGGAGGATCGCGGCGAAGGTGACGATGTAGCCGATGACGAACTTGGGGCAGCGCTGCCAGATCTCGCGCACCCGGACCTTGTCGCCCGGCTTCCGGTCGATGAACGACGCCCAGACGATGGCGAGCACGAACGCCCATACCCCGATGAACACGTCGATGAAGACCTTCACGGTCGCGGTCGCGCCCATGATCCAGTCCGGCTGGTAGCGGATGCCGTCCGCCAGGGCCCGCCCGCGGATGAGCGCGTCGGCGATCGCGCCGCTCGCGACCGCCGCGCCGTCCGTCTTCACGGCGAGCCCCATCCACGCGCCCGCGACCATCGGCTCGGTGTAGAGCGCGTGCTGCGCGAAGAGCGGAAGCGCGATGAGCTCGACCACCGCGAAGATGACGACCAGCGAGGAGACCATGATGGGGACGATCGGCCGCGCCCGGATCGCGCCGCCGGTCGCGATCGCCGCCGAGACGCCGCAGATGGAGATGCCCGACGCCAGCGGTGCCGCCCACTCCCGGCTGAAGCGGAAGTACTTCCGGGAGATGAAGTACACCACCGCCCAGTAGATGAGGTACGCCTCGACGATGGCGCACACGCCGCGGAACATCACCGCGGTGGCGAGGCCGAGCTGCTCGGCCGCGACCACGCCGAGCGCTCCGCCCAGGATGACGATCGCGGTCTTGATGTACAGCTCGGGCCGCGTCGCCTCGCTCAGCCGGCTCGCCAGGCCCGGGAAGAAGTTCCCGACCACCAGGCCCGCGAGCAGCGCCACGATGAACCCCGCCTCGCCGGTGAGCTTCATCGCCCAGCCGATGCCGAACTTGGCCATCTCGGGGCCGGTGGTGGCGGCGAGGTACGCGTTGTTGCCCGCGAGCCAGCAGGCGTAGCTGATCCAGAAGACGACCGTGAACCCGCCCAGGAACCTCCTCAGGTTCGCGCCCAGCAGCCAGGCGGCGATGCCCATCAGCGCCGTCATGAAGGCGTAGGTGGCGAGCAGCGAGGCGACGCCGGAGAGCCCCTCGTAGCCCTTCGAGAAGGGCGCGAGCGCCTTGCGGAGGTCGATCCACACGCTGGTCTTGACGGCCCAGCCGAGGACGTCGACCCCGCCGAAGACCCCGAGCGACAGGGCGAAGATGAAGAGCCCGAGCCACAACGCCAGCCAGTCTTCGCTCAGCCTGCGGGTGTTCTGCATGGGCGCCCCCGTGCGTCGGAGCGGGCGCGTGGCGCCGGAAACGCCGCGCGGACCGATGCGAAGCAATCTCCCGCGGCGGCTACACGGAGCGCAAATCGATATGTTCGATTGCCGCGATAGGCCGGTTGAATCCCGGCCCAACGGGGCGGAGCGAGGGGGACCCCGCGCCGTCGCCCGGGTTCGCGGCCTCTCAGTCGAGCAGGAGCGGAGCGGGGCCGTCGGCGAGATCGCGGCGGTCGATCGGCCGCGCCGCCGCGGAGAGCGCCGCGGCGAGCGCGACGGCCGCCGTGACGGCGAGGAGCCACCGCCTCGACCGGCGGGCCATCCTCGGCTGGGCGGGGAACGGCAAGATCGTGCACCCGGTTCCGGCGGAAGCGCTCATGTATGTCCTCCCTGCTCGCAATTGATCTGGGTCAAGTCTTAACGGAGGAGCGCCGGCTTGCTCGCGCGAGGCTCGGACCCGAAGGGGACCCTTGGGAGGTCGGGCGGCTGCGCTCCGTGCCGACTTCGACAGCCACGATGAACCGTGGTCTCCTCCCGCGGATCATGCTGCGCAGCGTCGCCTCCGCTCTCGCCCTCGCCATCCCGCTGGCCGTCTCGACGGCGACATCGACCCCGGCCCCGGCCGCGACCGCGACCCCGACCGCGACCGCGACCCCGACCGCGACCACGACCGCGACCACGACCGCGACGACGACCGCGACCTTACCCCCGGCCTCGGCTCTGCCCGCCGCGCCGCCCTCCCTCACCCTCCCCGATGGCGTTCGCCCCCTCCGCGAGTCGCTCGACCTGGACCTCGACCCGGCCCAGGACCGCTACCGCGGCATCGCGCGCATCGATCTCGACCTCGCCGCGCCCACCACGACCGTCTGGCTCAACGCCCAGGACCTCGCCATCGACTCGGCGCGGGTCGAGTCCGGCGGCTCCGGCCAGGCCGCCCGCGCCTCGCCGGGCGCGCCCGGGTTCCTGTCGCTCACCTTCGACCGCCCTGCCGGTCCGGGACCCGCCGCGGTCGAGCTGGCCTTCTCGGGCGCGATCGACCGCGTCCGCGGCCGCGGCCTCTATGCAGTCCCCGAGGGCGCCGCCTGGTTCGCGTACACCTTCTTCGAGCCCACCGCCGCCCGCCGCGCGTTCCCGTGCCTCGACGAGCCGCGGTTCAAGATCCCCTGGCGCGTCGCGCTTCGCGTCCCGAGAGGGCAGGGTGCATGGTCGAACGCGCCCGCGGAGTCGAGCCACGGCGAGGAGGGCCGGACGCGCGTCGTTTTCGCGGAGTCGAGGCCGCTGCCGAGCTACCTCGTGGCGTTCGTCGCGGGCCCCTTCGACGTGGTGGACGCGGGCGCGGTGGGCAGGGCGGGCGCACCGCTGCGCTTCCTCGTTCCGCCGGGGCGCGGCGCGGAGACGCGCGCCGCCGCCGTGGCGCTTCCGCGGATCGTCGCCGCGCTGGAGGAGTGGACCGGGATCCCCTTCCCGTTCGAGAAGCTCGACGTCGTGGCGGTACCCCGCTCGGGCGGCGCGATGGAGCACCCCGGGCTCCTCGCCCTCGGGCAGGAGCAGCTCCTCCTCCGGCCAGACGACGAGACGCCGGAGCGCCGCTACGCGGCCGCGAGCCTCGCGGCGCACGAGCTGGCGCACTACTGGTTCGGGGATCTCGTGACCATGGCGGGCTGGGAGGACACCTGGCTCAACGAGGCGTTCGCGAGCTACCTCGAGGCGCCCATCGCCGGTGTCCTCGACCCGGAGTGGAGCGGGCTCGCGGCGCGCCGGGCCGCCGACAGGCGCCAGGCGATGGAGGCCGACGCGCTCCCCTCGGCGAAGCGGCTGCGGGAGCCGGTGCGGTCGCGCCACGACGTGGAGGGCGCATTCGACGCGGAGCTGACCTACGGGAAGGGCGCGAGCGTCCTCGCCATGCTGGAGGCGTGGCTCGGCCCGGCGAGGTGGCAGTCGGCGGTGCGGCGGCACCTCGCGGCGCGCGCCGGGGCCGTCGCCACGGCGGAGGACCTCTACGCGGCGCTCGCGGCGGAGGCAGGCCCCGTGGCCGCGGCTGCCCTCCGCTCCTTCGCCGAGCAGCCCGGGTTCCCGCGGGTCTCCGTCGAGGCGCATTGCGCCGGCGGGCGCGCCACCCTCCGCCTCGCGCAGGAACCCGCCGGCCCGGGCGGGCCGCGCAGCTGGACGGTGCCGGTCTGCGTCCGCTGGGGCGCCGGAACCAGGGAGGAGCGCACCTGCGCGGTGCTCGACGGGCCGCGGGCCGAGGCGCCGCTCCCCGCCTGCCCGCGGTGGATCGTGCCCAACGCGGACGGGACGGGGTACTACCTGGCGCGGCTCAAGGTCCGAGACCTCGTCCCGGCGCTCGACCGCGCCAGTGCGCCGGAGGATCGCGCCCTCGTCGCCGACGCGCTCCTCGCGGTCCGCGCCGGGGACCTGCCGGCCGCGGAGGTCCTGGCGCTCGCGCCCGTGCTGGCGCGCGACGGGGACCGCCTGCACGAGGAGGCGTCGCTCGAGGTGGCCAGGCTGGCGCGGCCCCGCGAGCTGGACGAGCCGGGCCGCGCCCGCTGGCGCCGGTTCGTCCTCGCCACCTGGGGTGCCCGGGGCCGGACGCTCGGGCTGCTCCCCCGGCACGGCGAGGCGGAGGAGGACGCGGCGCTGCGCGACGAGGTGGTGCCCTTCGTCGCCGAGGAGGGCCAGGAGTCCGGGCTGGCCGGAGAGGCGTCGGCGCTGGCGCGCCGCTGGCTCGCCGATCGGCGCGCCCTCCCGCAGGACGTCGCGGCGCGCGTCCTCTCGATCGCGGCGCGGTTCGGCGACCGGGCCCTGTTCGACGGGGCGCTGGCGGTGGCGCGCGCCTCCGCCGACGCGCGCGATCGCGCGGTGGCGCTCGACGCGCTGGGCCGGTTCCACGACCCCGGCTGGGTCCGCGAGGCGCTGCTGCTCGTCCTCGATCCTTCCCTCGAGGTGCGGGAGTCGCTGCACGTGGTGGAGGGGGCGCTCTCGACGCGGGAGGGGCGCGACCCGGCCTGGGAGCTGCTCCGGGCGCGGTTCGACGATCTGGCCGCGCGGCTGCGCGACGACGAGGTCGGCGAGCTGGTGGCGCTCCTCGGGGACGCCTGGTGCGACGGGGCGCGGCGCACCGAGATCGCGGCGGTGCTCGGGCCGAAGGTGGACGCCTTCGACGGCGCGCCGCGGGCGCTGGCACGGGCCCTCGATCGGATCGACGCCTGCGCGGCGGGGCTGAAGCGCGACGGTCCTGCCGTGGCGCGGTTCCTGGCGAGGTACTGACCGCCGCCTGCCGCGCACTCCGTGGCGCGTGAACGTTCATCCCTCCGAGAACGTGAGCTCCAGCGCAACGCCGGAAGGAGGTGGCGCGCGGCTCCGGCTTGCCCCAGAACGCTCGTCTTCAGGGACGCCCGGCGGACTACACTCGGAGTCACTTCCCCTGGCGATAGCAATTCCACCCGTTCGGGTCCCGCCGCGGCCCTCCCGCCGGTACTTCGCCATGAACCCGCGGCCGTAGGTCACCTCCGCGTGAAAGAGGTTGTGGCACCGCATCGACGCCGACCGGTGCCTGAGCCAGGCTGGGAACCCTCGCCTCCGGCAGCATCCGCAGGCCGTCCCGGGGCGCAGCCCGCGGCTGGATCGACGCGACGAGGTGCTCCACATCTGCCTTGGTGCGAAACGCCGCCCGGGCGACGAGGTCGTCCAGGGTCTCCTCCGTGAGGACCTGAGCCAGGAGCGGCGCGGTCGACAAGCACAGCCGGCCGTCCCGGAGCGGGCTCTCCAGTCTCGGGAAGCGGCGCAAGGCCCGCATCGCCGCGATTCGCCGGCCGGCCGCACCCTCGCGCAGGTACAGCTCGCGCAGGCAGAAGTCCCAGAGGGAGCCGAACCCGAGCGGCAGGTACTCCTGGCGGCGATCGAACTCGTCGAGGTGGAGGAGGAAGTCGACCTGGACCTGCCGCTCGTCGCCGGCGAGATCGCGGAGCCGGCGGGCGAGAGAAGCGGAGTCGAGGGTGGAAGGAGCGAGCGCGTGCATGGTGTACACCTCCGGTGCACAGATCTCTTAGCACGCGCCTTCCGACGCTCCGGGAAGGGCCCTGGCTGCCCCGATCAGACGCTCGAACCGCGAACCCGCCGGTTCGAGCCACGCAGCCGTGCCGCGCGCTCCAGCGCCATCCTGCGCCGCGAGAGACGCGTTCCTGGGGCGACCTGCGGGCGCGGGCGCGTTCGTCGCTCGAGGCCGTCAAACTATTTCGAACGCGTACTCCAAGTGGTACTCACGCAACGTGACATCGGCCGTGCGGCAGGGCCCGGACCATCTGGGCAACGCATGGCCAGACGGCCTTCGGACGCGCGCGACTGCGCGCGCCGCGTGACTCAGGACCACCCGGCGGGCCGATCACGGCAGGACGCTTCCCGCGCGCTGAGACGCCGCGGAGCCCGCCCCCGGCTCCAGCCGCTCGGTGCGGGCGACCAACGGCGACGGCCATCCGCGCGCCGGTGGCTGAGGCGGCCTCGGGCGAGGGGCGCCGCGAGGGGCCGCGGCGCGACCGCCCCTGGAAGTCCGGCACCGGCCCACGGTATGGGATGGCGCGGAGGGATCCCGATGGCCGACGCAGGATGGGTGGTGGCGCTCCACGCCGAGACGATGGGGCGAGGCGACGACGCGCTGGGCGCGAAGATCCTGGGCGGGTTCCTGAGGACCTGCGCCACGGTGGAGCCCAGACCCTCCGCGATCGTCTTCTACAACGCCGCGGTGAAGCTCCTCGCGGAGGGGACGCCGCACCTCGACGCCCTCCGGGCGCTGGACGACGCGGGCGTGGACCTGCTCGCCTGTGTCACCTGCCTCGAGCACTGGGCGCTCACGCAGAAGCTCGCCGCGGGCGAGGTGAGCAACATGCGCGAGATCGTCCAGCGGCTGGCGGCGGCGGCCAAGGTCGTCACGATCTGAGCGTCGCTCCCCTCGACGGCTCCGGCGGCGGCATGCGACCATCGCCGGCATGACGCAGCCGCTCGCGCCCGGCATCAAGGGCAACGTCCTGCTGGCGCGGCTCGAGTTCGTCCGGGGGCGGGGCGGCGAGCCTGCGGTCAGCGCCGTGCTCGGGCGCCTGAGCAGGCGGGATCAGGACGTGCTGCGCGGCCAGATCCTGCCCATCGCGTGGTACCCCCTCGAGCTGAGCCTCCGGCTCGACGAGGCCATCGCCGCGGTGCTCTCGCCGGAGAACCGGGCGCGGGTGTTCGTGGAGATGGGCCGCGCCTCGGCCGACGCCGACCTGGGCGGCGCCCAGCGTCACCTCCTGGAGGAGGGCGACCCGCACTTCCTCCTGTCGAACGCGCCGCGGGTGTTCTCCGCCAGCCACACCGTCGGCCGGAGCGAGTACCAGCGGACGGGTGACACCTCGGCGGTGATCCGTACCCACGACGCCGACGGGGCGACCGCGGGCGGCTGCCTCACGGCGGCCGGATTCTACGCGCGGGGCATCGAGCGCTCCGGCGGCAAGGACGTGAAGGTGGTGGAGACGCGGTGCCGCACGCGCGGAGATCCGTGCTGCGAGTGGCGCTGCGAGTGGGCGATGTAGGGCTGGCAGGCCCGATGCACCGCTTCCCCCCGGCGCCGCGACGCACCGGATTCCCGGGGCCGCGAGGCCGCGCAGACACGGCGTGGTGTCCCGGCGGACACGGAGGGAAGACACATGAACCGGAGCACGGTCGGTCGCTTCAACACGCTCACGCTCCTCGCCGTGCTCGCGGCCTCGGCCCCGGGTTGCAAGGGGTGCGGCAGACCGCAGGCCCCGGCGGCGGCGCCCGGAGCCGGACCGGCCTCGCCGGCCGCGCAGGCCCCGCTCACCCTCGACGCGCTGTCGCCCGTGATCCGGGAGAAGGGCCTGGCAGGGGAGCTGCCGGACGTCGTGGTGATCGAGCTGGCGCGCGACGCGGTGGACCGCGACCGCGTGGGCAAGGCGAGCGCCGAGAGCGCCGTCGAGATCGAGCCGCCGACCCGGGGAGTCCTCCTCTGGCGGGGACCGTCCACGCTGATCTTCAACCCCGAGAAGCCCTTCGACTTCGACGCCCGGTACCGCTTCTCCCTCCGCCGCGTCGAGACCCGGGACGGCGCCATCGACGTGCCGCCAGGCCGCTTCACCTACGAGTTCGCCACGCCGCGGTTCGCGTTCCTGCGGCTCTCCGTCGAGCGCGTCGCCGGCGCGAGGCTCGAGGTGAACGTCGCCTTCTCCGGCGCGGTGAAGCCGCAGGAGGTGGAGCCGTTCCTCGCCTGGGAAGTGGACGGCGAGCGGGTCGAGGGCGTCCGGCTGTCGAACACCGAGAGCCCGCGGATCGTCCGCGCCGCGCTCGCCGTGCGCCACCCGGCCGCGCCGGTGGTCCGCCTCGTGGTCCGAGCCGGCGTGCCGTCGGCGCGCCGGCCCGAGGTGCGGGCGGCCGCCGGCGAGGCGTCGGTCTCCGTTCCCAGCGGCCCGCCCGTCACCATCCACGCCGCGCACCTGCGCGAGGGCGCGACCGGCTTCTACGTCGAGGTCGTCTGCACCGACGAGGCCGTGAAGGGGCAGCGGTACTACTGGGACCGCGAGGGTGAGCAGAGCCACCGCATCTCGCCGCGCTGCGCGCTCGCCGAGGAGGAGGCGGCCCAGTCCGTCCACCTCTCGCCCGCGTCCAGGGTGAGCGTCGCGCCCGGCCCCGGCGGCTTCCGCATCTTCGCCGAGCTGTCCCGCGGTCCGGTGAACCTCACCGTCGACGCCGGCGCCCGCACCCGCGACGGCGGCGTGCTCCACGAAGCCTACCAGGCGAGCTTCAGCGTCCCGGCGCGCCGCCCGGCGCTCGCCTTCGCCGGCTCGGGCCGCTACCTCCCGCGCTCCGCCTGGAAGAGCCTGCCGGTCAGCCACCTCAACGTGGACCAGGTGGAGCTGACGGTGCGCCAGGTCCCCCCGGAGAACCTGGTCTTCTGGCTCTCCGACGACGACGAGCGCGCCACCGACCGCACCAGCGACCTCCTGCTCCGCCAGAAGGTGAAGCTCGACTCGCCCCCCGACCGGCAGAAGACCACCTGGATCGACGTCGCCGGCCTCCTCCCTGCGAAGACCCGCGGCGTGCTCGAGATCGCGGTGGCAGGCGGGAGCGCCCGCGCCACCTCGCGCCTCCTCCTCACCGGGATGAACCTGGTCGCCAAGCGGAGCGCCGTGCCCCGGGAGAAGTGGAAGCAGGAGGTCCGGGTCTGGGCGCTCGACATCGACTCGACCGAGCTGCTCTCCGGGGTCGAGGTCCAGCTGGTGCGCAAGAGCGGCAAGCCGCTGGGGCGCTGCGCCACCGCCGGCGCCGACGGGTGCCGCATCGACGTCCGGCGCGACGACTCCGACGACGGGGAGCCGTTCGCGCTCCTGGCGCGCAAGGGGGACGACCTCACCTACATCCGCTACGCGGACCTCAAGACCGACACCTCCGAGTCCGACGTGCAGGGAGAGCCCTACGCCGCCGAGGAGGCGTACCGCGCGGCAGTGTGGACCGACCGCGGCGTCTACCGGCCCGGCGACGTGGCGCACGCCGCCGCCATCGTGCGCGATCGCGCCCACCTGGCGCCGCCCGCCGGCATGCCGGTCGAGCTCCAGCTCGTCGATCCGCGCGAGAAGGTCGCGCGCCGCGTGGTGGCCAGGACCAACGAGGCCGGGCTCGTCGCGGTGGACCTGCCCTTCGCCGCGTTCGCGGACACCGGCCGGTACCAGCTCGTCGCGACGGTGGCGAGCCACCGCGTCGGCGCGCACGCCTTCGCGGTCGAGGAGTTCGTGCCCGAGCGCATGAAGGTCCAGGCCGCGGCCGATCGCGCCGCGTACCTGCTCGGCGAGAGCGCCGGCGTGGCCGTGGACGCCCGCTACCTCTTCGGCGGGTCGGCGAAGGGGAGCGCCGTGGAGCTGACCTGCTCGCTCGAGCCCTCCACCTTCAAGCCGTCGAGGGAGAACCAGCAGTTCGCGTACGGGCCGCGGCCGAAACGCTCGGCCGCGAGGCCCGTCTCGCTGGGCGCGACGCAGGGGGCGCTCGACGAGAAGGGGCACGCGGCGATGGCCTGCCCGCCGGCGGCGGGCGCCTTCGCCGGCCCGGCCCGGCTCGTGGCGCAGGCGGCCGTGTTCGAGAGCGGCAGCGGGCGATCGAGCGTCACGACCGCGAGCGCGGCCGTGCACCCGGCGAGGTTCTACGTCGGCCTCGACTCGGGCGTGCGCAAGGCCGAGGCGGGCAAGACCATCCCGGTGAAGGGGGTGGTGGTGGACTGGACGGGCGCGCCCCTGCCCAAGGCGGCCTCCGAGATCGCCGTGGAGCTGATCCGGCTCGAGCCCGAGTACGGCTACTGGTGGGACGACGAGACCGGCACCGAGCGATTCGACCGCCACCTGCGTCCGGTCTCCGAGGGGGCGCGGAAGGTGAAGGTGGAGGGTGGCCGGTTCGCGGTCGACCTCGTGCCCGCCGGCGGCGCGGTGGCGTACCTCGTCCGGGCGCGCGCCGGGCAGGCCCAGACCGAGTTCGAGATCGCGGGCGACGGCGGCGGCTGGTGGTGGGGCGAGGGCGAGGAGGGCCGCAAGGAGCAGACCCCCAGGCCGCTCCGGGCGACGTCCCTCCAGGTCGAGCTGCCGGCGAGCGTGCGGGTCGGGGAGAAGGCCGTCGCGAAGCTGTCGGCGCCCTTCCGCGGCCGCGCGCTGCTCACCGTCGAGACCGACCACGTGGTCGTCGCCGAGTGGCGCAAGCTCGAGCCGGGCGAGACCACCTGGTCCTTCGCGGTCTCCTCCTTCGCCCCGAACGTCTACGTGAGCGCGTTCCTGGTGAAGGATCCGCACCTCGAGTCGCAGGAGGCGTACCTCCCCGATCGCGCCTTCGGCGTCGCCTCGGCAGCCGTCGAGCCGGTCGAGTTCACCGCGCCCCTCCGCCTCGAGGTCGCGCCGGAGGTCCGGTCGAGCTCCGAGCTGCGCGTCCGGCTCGACGCGGGCAAGCTCGAGGGGACCTCGTTCGCGGTGGTGGCGGCGGTGGACGAGGGCATCCTCCAGCTCACCCGCATGAAGAGCCCGGATCCGCTCGCCTCGATCTTCGCGAAGCGCGCGCTGGGCGTCGACACCTTCGAGACGGTCGGCTGGACGCTGCTCGTCCCGCCCCAGGGCCCGACCCGGTCGTCGGGCGGCGACGCGGCGGCCGGCGGCCTCGCCGGGCGCGTGCAGCCGGTGAAGCCCGTGGCGCTCTGGTCGGGCGTGGTGCCGCTCGGGGCCGACGGGAAGGCGGAGGTGAGGTTCCAGGTGCCGCAGTACCGCGGGCAGCTCCGCGTCATGGCGGTGACCGCCGGGCCGCGCCGGATGGGCCGGGCCTCCGCGGACGTGACGGTCAAGGACCCGCTCGTCCTCCAGGCGACGCTTCCACGCTTCATCACGCACGGCGACACCGCGCAGGTCCCGGTGTTCGTCACCAACCTGAGCGGCGCGCCGCAGGACGTGAAGGTGACGCTCGCCGCGGAGCCGCTCCCGGTGCCGGGGATGGCGGCGCCGCCCGCGGCCGAGCTCCCGCTCGTCTTCCTCGGGAAGAGCGAGGGGTCGGCGCGGCTCGCCGACGGCGCGTCGGCGACGATGGTGTTCCAGGTGAAGGCGAACGTCGCGGTGGGCGCCGCGAAGCTCCGGGTCGTCGCCCGCGCCGGTGGCCACGAGTCGCGGGAGGAGCTGGACGTTCCGTTCCTGCCGGCCGGTCCGCGCGAGCGGATCGTGAAGAAGCTGGAGGTGACCTCCGCGGAGGTGGACCTCCGGCCCGAGCTGACCGGCTGGGTCCCGACCAGCGAGCGGTCCACCTTCTGGCTCACCGCCAATCCCTACGGCGAGTCGTTCGACCACCTCCGGTACCTCATCCACTATCCGTATGGCTGCGTCGAGCAGACCACCTCGTCCACCCGCCCGCTCCTCTTCGTGGCGAACCTCGTCGACTCGGTGGACCCGGCGCTCACCGCCGGCGGGAAGCTCGAGGAGATGGTGATGGCCGGCGTGCACCGCCTCCTCTCCATGCAGACCCCGTCGGGCGGCCTCTCCTACTGGCCGGGGGGCACCGAGCCCTACGCCTGGGGCACCGCCTACGCCACGCACCTGCTCCTCGACGCGCAGAAGCTCGGCTACCCGGTCCCGCAGGACCGGCTCGACGAGATCCTGAAGTGGATCGAGGAGGAGACCGGCCGCATCGAGCGCGGCGAGCGACGCCACGCCTGGTACGACGAGGGGCACGGTGCGGAGCCGTACCTGCACTACGTGCTGGCGCTGGCGGGGAAGGGCCAGAAGGCGAGGATCCAGCGGCTCGTCGACCAGGCCCCGGCGCGGCGCGACGGCGAGTGGCAGGAGCGGCTCTACATGCTGCAGGCGGCGCTGTGGCTCGCGGGCGACCGCCGGTACGAGAAGGACCTCCGGACCCCCGACGTCTCGCCCGTGTCCGACGAGCGCCGGAACTCGTGGTCCTTCTACTCCGACCGGCGCCGCCGCGGGTTCATGCTCTCCACCTTCCAGGACCTCTTCGGGAACGACCCCGCGGGCGAGCCGCTCGCGGCGCGCGTCGCGGAGGCCCTGCGCCAGCCCTCGGGCTGGTACACGACGCAGGAGCTGGTCTGGGGCGTGACCGGCCTCGGCAAGCGCGTGGGCGCGATCGCCCGCGACTTCAAGCCCGGGCGCCTGGTCGCGGACGGCCGCGCCGTCGAGCCGCGGCCGGCGCGCGGGCGCGCCTCGGACCGGACCTGGGCGCTGGCCCGCGCCAGCGAGTATCGGTCGCTCTCGCTCCACGTGGACGACCGCGGCGCCGGAGGGAAGCTCTGGCTCGTGGTCGCCTCCGAGGGCGTCCGTGAGCGGAGCGATCCCCGACTCGGCGGCGATGGCCTGGCGCTCACCCGCACCTTCCGTACGCTCGACGGCGCGTCGTTCGAGCCGCGCTCGCGCGAGACCCCGCTGGCGGGCCTGCTGTTCGTGGAGATCGCGGTGCGCAACCGCACCGGCGAGCGAATCCAGAACGTGGCGCTGGTGGATCGGATCCCGGCGGGGTTCGAGATCGAGAACCCGCGTCTCGGGCGCGGCAACCAGGCGTCCTGGATCGACGCCGACCACCTCTGGGCCCCGGACTACCTCGACGTGCGCGACGACCGGATCGCCCTGTTCGGCTCGCTCGAACCGAACGAGGTGCGCAAGGTGGTGTACGCGGTGCGTGCCGTCACCGCCGGGAGGTTCACGCTCCCGCCGGTCGAGGCCGAGGCGATGTACGACCCGCGCATCTGGGCGCGCGAGGCAGGCGGGACCGTGACCGTCTCCGGGCCGTGGAAGGACGCGCTGCTGTGACGGTGGGATGGACGGCATGAGCGTTCGGACCAGCGGAAGGGCGTTCCGTCGGGTGGCCGTCGCCGCCGCGGGCGCGGTCCTCCTCGCCCTCGCGCTCGCCTGGGTGGTGCCGCTGCCGGCACGGCTCGCGGCGCCGCCCTCGGTGGTGGTCGAGTTCCGCGACGGCGAGCCGGCCCACGTCTTCGTCGCGCCGGACGGCCGCTGGCGTCCCGAGGTCCGGCTCCGGGAGATCGATCCCGCCTACCTCCGGGCGCTGCTCCGGCTCGAGGACCGGCGCTTCCGCTGGCACCCGGGGGTCGATCCGGTGGCCGTGCTCCGCGCCGCCGCGGGCAACCTCGCCGCGGGCCGGCGCGTCTCCGGCGCCTCCACCCTCACCATGCAGCTGGTGCGGGTGCTGGAGCCGCGCCCCCGCACCCTCCGCTCCAAGGCGATCGAGGCCCTCCGGGCGCTCCAGCTCGAGCTGCGCCTCTCGAAGGATCGGATCCTCGCCGCCTACCTGCAGTTCGTCCCGTTCGGCGGCAACGTCGAGGGCGTCGAGGCGGCGAGCCTGGCCTTCTTCGGCCATCGCCCCACCGCCCTCTCCGCGGCCGAGATCGCGACGCTCCTCGCCGTCCCGCAGGACCCGAACCGCCGTGCCCCGGCGCCGGGGCACGGCGCGCTCCTCGGCCGGGCCAGGGACGCGGTGGCGCAGCGGCTCGCGGCCCTGGGCGCGCTGCCGCGCGGCGGGGGCCCGGCTGCGTCGGACGGCGCCCTCCTCGCCGAGATCGCCGCCACGCCGGTGCCGCCGGCGCTGCGCGCCTTCCCTCGCGCCGCGCCGCACGCCGCCGCGTGGCTGCGCCAGCTCGCGCCCGGAGAGGCCCGGATCCGCACCACCCTCGACGCGGGCGCGCAGCGGCTCGCGGAGCGCGTCCTGCAGGGAGCGGCGCCGGAGCTGCGGAACCAGGGCATCTGGAACGGGGCCGCCGTGGTCGTCGACCACGCGGCCGGCGAGGTCCGCGCGCTGGTCGGCAACTTCGACTTCCGGGACGGCGAGCACGGCGGCCAGGTGGTGGCGTTCGCGGCGCCGCGCTCGCCGGGTTCCACCTTGAAGCCCTTCGTCTACGCGATGGCCATCGAGCGCGGCCTCGCCGGTCCGCGCACGCTGGTGGCCGACGTCCCGGCGGCGTACGGTGGCTGGTCGCCGAAAAACTTCGACGGGCACTTCGACGGGCTCGTCGCGCTCGACGACGCGCTGGCGCGCTCGCTCAACGTGCCCTTCGTCGCCCTGCTGCGCGAGGTGGGCGTCGAGCCCTTCCTGGGCGCGCTCCGCGGCATGGGCGTGCGCTCGCTCGACCCGCGCCCGGGCCACTACGGGCTCTCCGCCGCGATCGGCGGCGTGGAGCTGTCGCCGCTGGAGCTGGCGGGGCTCTACGCGACGCTGGCGCGGGGTGGGACATGGGAGGAGCTTCGCGTCCGGCCGGGGCCGCCGCGGCCCGAGCCGGCGCGCGCCATCGCGGCGGGCGCGGCCTGGCTGGCGGCCGACGCGCTCGCGAAGCGCGACCGCCCCGACTTCCCGTCGCGGCGCGCCCTCACCGGCGCGCCGGCGCACGTCCGGTGGAAGACCGGCACCAGCTTCGGCCACCGCGACGCCTGGTCCGCGGGGTTCGGCCCGCGCCACACCGCGGTGGTCTGGCTCGGCAACGTCGACGGGACGCCGAGCCGCGCGCTCGTCGGCGGCGAGGTCGCCGCGCCGCTGCTCTTCGACCTGCTGGAAGGGCTGGCGGACCGCGCGCCGGCGCCGTCCGCCTCCGTCCCGCCGCCGGACCTGGTCTGGGTCGAGGTGTGCGCCCTCTCGGGCCGCCCGGCGACGCCCGCCTGTCCGCATCGCTCCGCCGTGCCGGCGCTGCGGAGCGCGGTGCCCACCGAGCCGTGCCCGTTCCACCGGCTGGTGGACGTCGACCTGGCCACCGGCCGCGCGCTCGCGCCCGGTTGCCGCGACGGGCGGCGCTTCGAGCCGCGCCCGTACGTGGTCTGGCCTGCGAGCGTTCGCCGCTGGCTGCGCGACGCGGACCGCACCCTGCCCGAGCCGCCGGCGCTGGCCGACGGCTGCGCGCGCGGAGGGCGGCGGCGCGCGCCGCAGATCGTCTCGCCCGCGCCCGGGCAGGTGGCGCTCCTGGTTCCCGGCGTGGATGCGGCGCGGCAGGAGATCCCGCTCGAGGCCGACGCCGGGGAGGGGCGCCTCTCCTGGTTCGTGGACGGGGAGTTTCTCGGGGAGGCGGCGCCCGAAGCCCGGCTCTGGTGGACGCCGCGGCCTGGCCGCCACGAGCTGGTCGTCACGGACGACGCCGGCCTGAGCGCGCGGCGCGCGCTCGAGGTGCGGGAGCGCCCGCGGTAGCGTGGCCCCGCGGTGGTGCGAACCCGGTTGTCTCCGCGTGAGATGACCGCACGCCGACGCCCCGGCCGGGCCTCGCCGGCGCCCCCCACTTCGGCCGGCGCCAGAATTTTCCCACCAGAAAACGCCTCGTATACTCTCGCGTTCCTTTCGCCCGCTCGGTTCGCGCGGGGAGGTGTCGCGTGGCGCTCACCGGCGACTTCAAGGAAACTCCGTTCGCCGACCTGCTGCAGCTCTACAGCATCTCGCGCCAGACGGTGGCGGTGACGGTCAGCACGTCGTCGTCCGCGGAGCGGCCCGACGGCGTCTTCTACTTCGACAGCGGCGACCTCGTCGGCGCCTTCCTGGGCGGCGCGATGGGACGCGAGGCGGTGCGCAGGGCCCTGCGCCTGAGGCAGGGGCGCTTCCGGGTGGATCCGGCGACCAAGCCGCCCGACACCGCCGAGCGCGAGCAGCTGCGCCACATCGTGCTGGAGGAGCTCGTGAAGCTCGACGAGGAGCAGCGGGCCGAAGGGCGCGCCGCGCGGGCGGCCTCCTCGAACGGCGCGACACCCGCGAACGGCGCGCCGCCGGCACCCGCCCGCGCGCCGACCCCGCCGGGGGCCATGGCGGTCCCCGCTGCCATCGCCGCAGCCAGGGTGTCGCCGCCGCCCGTCCCGGCCGCGGCAGCCGTGCAGACGTCCGTCCCTCCTGCTCGCGCAGGAGCCGGTGCGGCAGGGCCGGCCCCAAACCCCGGCCGCGGCGCTCCGCCCCCACCTCCGGCCGCGCCGCCACCCGCGCGCGGCACGTCCGCGTCTCCCGGGTACGGCATGTGGATCGCGGCCGGCGCCGTGGCCGCCGTGCTCCTGGGCGTGATCGCCTGGTTTGCGCTCGCCCAGCGCTCCGCGAAGGAGCCGGCGGCGCCGGCCGCGCACGCCGCGGCCGCTCCGGGGGTCCGCGGCGTCGGCGCCACGGAGATCGCCCTGGGGATGGTCGGCTCGTTCTCCGGCTCGAACAAGGAGCGCGGGCGGGCCATGCGCGCCGGGTGGGAGACCGCGCTCGCCGAGGCCAACGCCGCGGGCGGCGTCAACGGCCGCACCCTCAAGCTGCTGGCGCTCGACGACGGCTACGATCCGCAGCGGACCGCGCCCGCCATGAAGCAGCTGGTCGAGCAGCAGGGGGTCTTCGCGGTGGTGGGCAACGTCGGCACCGCCACCTCGGCGGTGGCCATCCCCTACGCGACCGAGAAGAAGCTGGTCTTCTTCGGCGCGCTCTCGGGCGCCGACCTGCTCCGCAAGACGCCGCCCGACCGCTACGTCTTCAACTTCCGCGCGAGCCTCTCGCAGGAGGGCGCCGCCGCCGTGCGCTGGCTGGCCGACGTGCGGCGCGTCCCTCCCGAACGGATCGCGGTCCTCGTCCAGCAGGACGAGTTCGGGGAGTCCGGCTGGCGCGGGGCGGCCAGGGAGCTGGAGGCGCGGGGGGTGAAGAGCGGCTCCATCCTCAAGGTCGGCTATGCCCGCAACACCGCCGACGTGCGCGAGGCCATCGATGCGCTCAAGGCCCACACCGCCGCCGTGGACGCGGTGGTGATGGTGGCGACCTACAAGCCGGCCGCCACCTTCGTCCGCCGGACGCGCGACGCCGGGCTGAAGCTGGTCTACGCCTGCGTCTCCGCCGACTCGAACGGCCTCGCCGAGGAGCTGGTCGAGTCGGGCGTCCGCTACACGCAGGACGTCACGCTCACGCAGGTGGTGCCGGTGCCCACCTCGCGGGCGACCGCGGTCATGAAGTACCGGGCGGCGCTGGAGCGGTACGCACCGGGCGAGCGGCCCGGCTCGACGACCCTGGAGGCCTGGATCGGCGCCCAGATCTTCCTGGAGGGGCTGCGCCGCGCCGGGCCGGACCCGGATCCGGACAAGCTGGTGGCGGCGCTGGAGACGATCCGCGACTGGGACATGGGGGTGGGGACGGTGATCTCGTTCGGCCCTCAGGACCACCAGGGATCGAGGAAGGTCTGGGGCTGGCGGCTCCAGCCCGACGGTGGCTGGCAGCAAATCGACCTGGAGTGAAGGAGGATCCTTGCGCATCCACCGCCATGCCGCCGCCGCACGCTGCGCGCTCGCCGCGGCGATCCTCGCCGCGCCGGCCGCCGGGCGGCCGCAGGCCGGGGACGCCGAGCTCACCTTCGGCATGTGTGCGCCGTTCACCGGCGCGGCCAAGGAGCTGGGCTTCGGCATGAAGACCGGGGTGGAGGTGGCGTTCGCCGCGCAGAACGACGCCGGCGGCGTCCACGGCCGGAAGCTCCGGCTGGTGGCCGTGGACGACGGGTACGATCCGGCCCGGACCACCGTGGCCATGAAGGACCTCGTCGAGGGGCGGAAGGTCTTCGGCCTGGTGGGGAACGTGGGGACGCCCACCGCCGCGGTGGCGGTGCCGTACGCCAACGACAGGGGCGCGCTCTTCTTCGGCGCCTTCACGGGCGCGAGCCTGCTGCGGAACGATCCGCCGGATCGCTTCGTCTTCAACTTCCGCGCCAGCTACGCCGAGGAGACCGCCGCCATCGTGCGCTACCTGGTGGAGGTGAGGCGCGTCGCGCCCGCCTCGATCGCGGTCTTCGCGCAGGAGGACGGCTTCGGCGACTCCGGGTTCGACGGCGTCGCGCGGGCGATGCGGCGCTACCGCCGCGATCCGGGCAAGATCCTGCGCGTCGGCTACCGGCGCAACACCGCCGACGTGGACGACGCCGTCAAGGCCATCCGGCGCAACGCCCGCGAGGTCAGGGCGGTGGTGATGGTGGCCACCTACAAGCCGGCGGCGCGCTTCATCGAGCGGATCAAGGACGCCGGGCTCGACCTCACGTTCACCAACGTGTCCTTCGTCGGCTCCAACGAGCTGGGCGAGGAGCTGGCCCAGCTCGGCCCCCGGTACCCCGATGGCGTGATGGTGACCCAGGTGGTGCCGAACCCGAACAGCCGCGCCACCGCCATCATCCGCTACCGCGACGAGCTGAAGCGCTACGCGCCCGGCGAGAAGCCCGGGTTCGTCTCGCTGGAGGGCTGGGTGGTGGCGCGGCTCCTCATCGAGGGGCTCCAGCGCGCCGGCAAGCAGCTCACCACCGACGGCGTCATCGAGGCGCTCGAGGCGTTGAAGGGGCTCGACCTCGGCATCGGCGTGCCGCTCACCTTCGGCCCCTCGGAGCACCAGGCCTCGCACAAGGTCTGGGGCTCGGTCATGGACGGCAAGGGCCAGCTCTCGCCGCTCGAGCTGGAGTGACCGGGCGCTCCGGGGCGGGAACCTCGACCGGTCCGGTCCACTCCGACGCCGAGAGCTCGACCGCTCCGGTCGACTTTGAGTGCGGGGAGCCGATCCACTTCGCGTTCGCGATCGCGTATTCTCCGCGGCCGGTCGGCCTCCGCGCGCGACTCGCCCACTCCGGGGAGTCCGCCGCGGCCCGGCCGATCGACTGCGGGAGCGGAAATGAACCGACGCGGCTGGATCGTCACGCTGGCGGGGATGTGCCTGAACCTCGCCCTCGGCATCCTCTACGCCTGGAGCGTCTTCTCCAAGCAGCTCGTGGAGGTGGTCGAGAAGGGCGGCTACGGCTGGACGAAGACGCAGGCGACGCTGCCGTACACCATCGCCATCGCCTGCTTCGCGCTGATGATGATCCCGGCGGGCCGGCTGCAGGACAGGCTCGGCCCCCGCCTGGTGGCGAGCGCCGGCGGCGTCCTCACCGGCCTCGGCCTGGTGGTGGCGAGCTTCGCCACGCCGGGGTTCGCGCTGCCGGCGCTGGTGGGCTTCGGCCTGCTCGGCGGCATGGGGTTCGGGCTCGGCTACGCCGCCGCGACGCCCGCGGCGGTGAAGTGGTTCCCGCCGGAGAAGAAGGGGCTCATCACCGGGCTGGTGGTCGCCGGGTTCGGCATCGCGCCCGTGTACATCGCGCCGCTCTCGAAGCACCTCATCGCCAGCTACGGCGTGGCGATGTCCTTCCGGATCCTGGGCCTGGCGTTCCTGGTGACGGCGACCGCCTGCGCCCAGTTCATCCGGAACCCCGCCGCGCCGGTGAACGTGGCCAAGCCGGGGGCGGCCGCGAAGCCGGGGGTCGTCGACCGGACCTGGCGCGAGGCGATCCGCACGCCGACCTTCTGGATGCTGTGGGTGCAGTACGTCTGCGCGGCGACCGCCGGCCTCATGATCATCGGCCACATCGCGAAGATCGTCGCGGTCCAGTCCGGGAACGCCATCCAGACCGGGTTCCTGTTCGTGGCGATGCTCGCCATCTTCAACGCCAGCGGCCGCATCATCGCCGGCGTCATCTCCGACTACATCGGCCGCGTCATCACCATCGGCCTCGTCTCCATCCTCCAGGCCACGGTGATGATGTTCTTCTCGAGCTTCTCGACCTTCGGCGGCTTCGTCATCGGCGCCGCGGTGGTCGGGTTCAGCTACGGGAGCTGCCTGTCGCTCTTCCCCGCGACGGCCGCCGACAGCTGGGGGACGAAGAACCTGGGCCTCAACTACGGCATCCTCTTCACCGCCTGGGGCGTGGGCGGCGTCATCGGCCCCATGCTCGCGGGCAAGATCGCCGACGCCACCGGCTCGTACGAGGGGGCCTACCACTTCTCGGCGGCGCTCCAGACGCTCGCGTTCCTGCTGGCGATGCTGTCGTACGTGAACGTGTCGGTGAACGTGCCGGACCGCGAGCTGACCATCCGGCTCGGGAAGCGGGCGGGCGGCACCGAGGCCGCCTGATCGCCCCGGCCGCGATCACAGCAATCACAGCGTCAAGCGTCCCCCTTTCCCTGCCCCTCTCCCTCCGCGGAACGGGGGGAGAGGGAAAGAAGCACTCTCGAGCCACGGCGGGAGAGGGGGGGATCGCTCCAGCCCTCGCACGGTGCGGTTGCGCGCGATCCGGGCAGGGGCTGCACGCGCCCCGCTCACGCCGGCGGCGCGCAGGCCTGGCCGGTGCGTGCGATCCGGGCAGGCCAGCGCCGGATCGTGCCCGGCGTCCGGGCGCCAGCGCCGTATTCCGCACGATCCGGAGCGGCCGGGGCGTGCGGCACGCACGGTGCAGTCGCGTCGAGCCGCGCGGGCCACGGGGGTCCGCTGGCCGTCGGTCCGTCGCCACGGACGGAGCCTTCGGCGCTCGACCACACGAGGGAGACGACGATGTCCGAACCGAACACCGCCGGCACCGCCGCACCGGGCGCGAGCTCGAGCCGGGCCACCCTGGGCCTCACCGGGCTCACCATCAACGCCATGGCGCTCATCGCGCCGGGCGCGTTCCTCTGGCTCACCTTCCAGATGCAGTCGCTCTACGGAGCCCCCATGGCCGGCGTGTCCATGTGGTTCGGCATCCTGGCGGCGCTGGCGCTCTGCTTCGCGACCGCCATCAGCTACGCCGAGCTGTCGAAGCTGTACCCCGGCGCCGGCTCCTCGTACTTCTTCGCCGAGCAGGCGTTCCTCAACCGGACCAAGGCGTTCCGGTTCGCGCGCGTCGCCAAGTTCATCACCGGCTGGGCCTCGCACCTCTACTACTGGGTCTACCCGGGCGTCATGGTGGGCGTGACCGCCATCCTCTCCGGTTACCTGCTCAACCAGTTCTTCCCCAACACCTTCAGCGGCACCTACAACAGCCCGCTCTTCATGTTCCTCTTCTGCGTGGCCTTCGCCCTGGGCGTCGCCTACATCGCGTTCCGCGGGGTCACCGGCACGACCGGCGTCAACTTCGCCATCAACGTCGTCCAGATCGCCGCCCTGCTCGTCTTCTCGGTGATCGCGATCTCGTACCGGGTGAGCCACCCCGAGGGGTCGAAGGGCTGGCACCTCGTGAACGGCGTCCCGGTGGACTACGTCGTCGCCCAGGAGCCGGTGCTGGAGAACGGCAAGCCCAAGCTCGACGCGAGCGGCGCGCCGGTCACGCAGCCGAAGATGGACGCGGACGGGAACCCCGTGGCGGAGACGAAGGACGGCAAGCCGGTCCCCTTCACGCTCAGCTACGCCGCCGACGCCGCCACGGTGATGGAGCCGATCGACGCAGACCACCCCAAGGAGCTGACGCCGCACTTCAAGTTCCACCCGACCGCCTCGTCGGTGCCGGCGCCGCACGGCTTCTCGTTCATCGTCATCCAGGCCTGCATCGCCATTCTCATCCTGGTCGGCTTCGAGTCGGTGACGGCGATGGGCGAGGAGGCGAAGAACGCGAAGCGGGACATCCCGCGCGCCGTGCTCCTCTCGCTCGGCATCCAGGGCCTGGTCTGCTACGCCATCGAGTACTTCGCGGCCAACTACTTCCTCAACCAGGGCTACACGCTCGCCGACGCCGGCGCGTCCGGCGCCCCGCTGGGCGACATGATGGTGCTGGCCGGCACCTGGCTCTTCGGCAGCTACGCCGCCGGGCGCGCCTTCATGCTGGTCCAGGCCGCGACCGTGTTCCTGGCGCTCATCGGCACGACGCTCTCCTGCCTCTCGACCGGCGCGCGCGTGACCTACGCCATGGGCAAGGACAACGAGGTCCCGGAGCACTTCGGCATGCTCCACGGCAAGCGGCTCACCCCGCACCGCGCCATCTGGACGCTCGCGATGCTGTCCGCGGCGATCGGGATCGTCACGGTGCTCACCTACCTCGGCGGCACGACGCCCGCGGCGCTCGAGGCCAAGTACCAGGGGAGCATCTGGTACAGCTTCGGGCTCTTCGCGCCGGAGACCTACGCCAAGCTCCCCAACAGCCTCGTCATCACCACGCTGGTGTCGAACTTCGGCACCTTCATGCTCTACATGCTCACCTGCATCATCGCGATCGTGGCGTTCCAGGAGCACCACTCCTTCAGCGGGTTCAAGCACATGTTCGTCCCGCTGTTCGGCCTGGTCGCGAACCTGGTCTGCATGCTCTTCTACCTGGTCGGCCCGTTCACGGTGTCGGGGATGAGCGTCAAGGAGCCGTACATCGCCCTCGGCGCCTGCATGCTGTGGGGCGCCTACGGGCTCGCCTACTTCGTGCGGGCCAGCAAGAAGAAGGGAAAGGCCATCCTGGTCGACAAGCCGGTCGCGGCCTGATCGCACGCCGTCGAGAAGCGCGCGGGGCGCGGTCCTCCCGGGCCGTGCCCCGCCGCCCGCTCGGGCGGCGGACCTCAGCCGCGGGGGTAGGCGTCGGTCCCCATCTCCAACGCGTCGAGGCCGCTGTGCTCCACCTCGGGCGGGACGCGGTTCCCCATGAGCCGGTCCACGAGCTTGAAGAACCCGAAGGCGGCGCCGAACACGAAGGCGGCGTTGGTCGCCACCCCGACCAGCTGGGCGGCGAGCTGGCCGGCGTCGCCGAAGAGGAGGCCGCGGACCGGGCCCGCGACGCCGTTCCACCCGGACCCGTAGCTGCCGTCGGCGAAGATCCCCACCGCCAGCGCTCCCCACGTCCCGCACGCACCGTGAACCGCAACCGCGCCCACCGGATCGTCCACGCGGAGCCGCCGCTCCAGGAGGTGGACCACCCAGACCACCAGCACGCCCGCCAGGACGCCGATCAGCACGGCGGCCGCGGGCGCGACGAAGGCGCAGCCGGCGGTGACGGCCACGAGGCCGCCCAGCAGGCCGTTGCAGGCCATGCCCAGGTCGGGCTTGCGGTAGGTGAACCAGACGTAGGCGAGCGCCGAGAGCGCGCCGGCGCTCGACGCCAGCATGGTGTTGACCGCGACGAGGGCGATGCGCGCGTCGGAGGCCGCCAGGGTCGAGCCGGCGTTGAACCCGAACCAGCCGAAGGCGAGGACCAGCGATCCCAGGACCGCGAAGGGCAGGTTGTGGCCCGGCATCGGGGAGATGGTGCCGTCGGCGCGGTACTTGCCGAGCCGCGGGCCGAGCACCAGCGCGCCCGCAAGCGCGGTGATCCCGCCGGTCATGTGCACCACGCTCGACCCGGCGAAGTCGACGTGGCCGTGGCCGAGGCCGGCGTTGACCCCGAGCGCGGACAGCCAGCCGCCGCCCCACACCCAGTTCCCGTAGAGCGGGTAGAGCAGCGTCGACATGAAGGCGCCGTAGACGAGGAAGGCGGAGAACTTCCAGCGCTCGGCCATGGCGCCGGTGGGGATGGTGGCGGCGGTGTCCATGAAGACCGCGGCGAAGAGGAACATCGCCAGGGCCGCGGGATCCCGGGCCACGTCCACCAGCGCGAACTTGGCGGCGCCGACGAGGCCCCAGGCGCGCCCCCCCAGCGTGAGCGCGACCTCGTGCGCGCTCGCCACGGGCGGGCCGAGCGACGGCCACGCGTGCACGCCGCCCATCATGAGCCCGTAGCCCACCAGCCAGAAGCCGATCACGCCGACCGGGTAGATGACGAAGTTCATCGCCATGGTGTTGGCGGCGTTGCGGGCGCGCGTGAAGCCGGTCTCGACCAGCGCGAACCCGGCCTGCATGAACATCACCAGGAACCCCGCCACCAGGACCCAGGCGAGGTTCAGGTTCGCATCGGACGGCGGGGCCATCGGTCACCTCGCGCGGACGTTCGGGGGGGCGCCCTCCGCGGGCGGTGGGGCGGAGCGGCGCTCGGTCAGCCAGAGCAGCATCCCGAGCGCGACCACCACGGCGGCGACCGTGACGCCGAGCAGCGTCCGGCGGCGCCCGGCGGCGCGGGCGCGGCGGCGGGCGGCGCCGGTCTCCGGATCGCGCGGCGGGACGCCGGCGGGGTTCAGCACGTCGGCGAGCATCTGGCGGGCGCTGCCGTAGCGATCGCGGGGGTCGCGCTCGATGGCGCGCAGGATGATGGCCTCGAGGTGCGGGTCGAACCCGGGCACGTGGTAGGCGGGCGGGCGCGGCTCCTCGGAGGTCTTGGCCCTGAGCAGCGCGCGCGGGTTGGAGCTCTCGTAGGGGAGATGGCAGGTGAGCATCTCGTAGAGGAGCGTGCCCACCGCGTAGACGTCGGTGCGCGGGTCGCCCCGCCGCCCGCGGATCTGCTCGGGCGCCATGTAGTCGGGGGTGCCGATGGTGTGGGAGAGCCCCTGCCAGGTGAGGCGCCGCTCGGCGACGAAGAGGGCGATCCCGAAGTCGAGGATCTTCACCGTGCCGTCGGCGGTGAGGAGCAGGTTCTCGGGCTTGATGTCCCGGTGCACCACCCCGTGGTCGTGCAGGTACTGGAGCGCGTCCAGGAGCTGCCGGGCGATGTCGAGCGCCTTGTCCGCGGGGAGGGGGTGCTTTCCGTCCATGAGCGCGCGGAGCGACTTGCCCTCGACGTACTCCATCGCCATGTACATCGCGGACTTCTCGCGGGGCTTCAGGATGCGGACGACGTTCGGGTGGTCGAGCTGCTGGCCCGCCTCCTCCTCTCGACGGAACCGCTCGGAGAAGACGATGTCGGCCTCGTACTGGACGTGGGGGACCTTGAGCGCGACCGCCTGCCCCGACTCGCTGTCGATCGCCTTGAAGATCGACGCCATGCCGCTGCGCGCGAGCAGGTCGATGAGCTGGTACTGGTCGAGCCGGTCGCCGACGGCGGGTTCGCGCATCCAGGGGTCCGAGAGGGGAGACCGTAGCCTAGTGCCGCCTCGCCCTGCCGTGCAACCTTCCGTCAACCGCGCCGCGGGAGCGGGGAGCCGCCGCCGATGAGGCCCGACCCGGGACCGCCGCCGGCGCCCGCAGCCGCGGAGCACGTCCTCGACGTGGCCGCGCTCACCGACATCGGCACCGAGCGCGTGAACAACGAGGACGCCTGCGGCACCATCGTGGAGGGCCCCTGCGCCATCGTCGCGGTGGCGGACGGCGTCTCCAGCGGCGCGGGAGGCGAGGTGGCGAGCGAGATGGCCGTCGAGGTGACGCTCCGGGCCTGGCGCGAGGAGTCCGCCAGCCTGGGCGCCGGCCAGCGCCTGTACCGCGCCGTGCAGCAGGCCAACATCGAGATCTACGACCGCGCGGTGGCGGTGCCGGAGCTGCGCGGCATGGCGACGACGCTCGTCGCGGTGGCGGTGGATCGCGGCGAGCTGACGGCGGTGCACGTCGGCGACTCGCGCCTCTACCTGGTGCGCGGCGGCGAGATCGTGCAGCTCACCAAGGACCACACCGTGGCGGCCGAGAAGGTCCGCTTCGGCCTGCTCTCGAAGGAGAAGGCGCGCGAGAGCCCGGACAGGAGCGTCCTCACCCGCAGCGTCGGGCGGGAGCTGATCGTGAGCCGCGACCGGCTCTCGCGCACGGTGGAGCAGGGCGACGTCCTGCTGCTGTGCAGCGACGGGCTCTACAACGTGCTCCGCGACGAGGAGATCGCGGCGGCCGTGTCGCCGGCGGAGGACGCCGGCGCCGCGGCGCGGGCGCTCGTCGACGCGGCCAACGCGCGCGGGACCGGAGACAACCTGACCGCCGCGGTGGTGCGCGTGGTGAGCGGCCTCGCGGCAGGGGGCGCGCCCATCGCGCCGCCGGCCGGGGGCATCGGCGGCATGGTGCGGCGCCTGCTCGGGCGCGGGAGCTGATCGCGGCCGGTCCGCCGGCGCGGCGCCATCCACCGGTCCGCCTACCCTGCTCGGGCGTGCGCGCGACGGCCTACCCCGTTGGCGGAGCGTGAACTTCGCCGTTGACCTTGCCGCCCGGGGTGGGATGATTCCTCACCCAACGGTTCTCGCGGGGGACACCATGCGCCAGCCTCGTTTCACTGTTAGTTCTGTCCTCGCCGCGCTCGCGATCGCGTGCGGCGGCGGCAGCAGCGGGCCAACCACCTTCACCATCTCCGGCACCGTGCACGGTCCGACGCTCGCCGGCGTCACGGTGACGCTCTCGGGCGCCGGCTCCGCCTCGACGACGACGGATGCCGCGGGCGCCTACCAGTTCACGGGGCTCCCGAACGGCAGCTACACCGTCACGCCGTCGCTGGCCGGCGGCTACGTCTTCGCGCCCGCCAGCCTCACGGTCGTGGTGAACGGCACGAACATGATCGGCCAGGACTTCGCCGAGTCCGGCTCCTACGCCATCTCCGGCACGGTCAGCGGGCCGATACGGGCCGGAGTGCACCTCGCGCTCGCGGGCGTCGTCTCCGGCACGACGACGACGGACTCGCTGGGCGCCTACCAGTTCACGGGGCTCCCGAACGGCGGCTACACCGTGACGCCGTCGGTGGCGGGGGGCTACGTCTTCACGCCCGCCAGCCTGTCCGTCACCGTGAGCGGCGCGGACGTGACCGGCCAGAACTTCGGCGACGCCGGGGCGTTCGTCATCTCGGGCGCGATCAGCGGGCCGGTCCTCGAAGGCGTCACCATGACGCTCTCGGGCTCCGAGACCACCACGGTGACCACCGACGCGGCGGGCGCGTACGAGTTCATCGCCATCCCGGACGGCGACTACTTCGTGACGCCGTCGTTCGACGGCGGCTGGGCCTTCACGCCCGCGAGCCGGCACGTGGTGGTGAGCGGCGCGAGCGAGTCCGGCCAGGACTTCACCGTCGCCGGCGCCTTCGAGATCTCGGGGACCATCACCGGGCCGGCGATCGCCGGCGTCACCCTGACGCTCTCGGATGGCGGCTCGGGCACCACGACCACGGACGCCGGAGGCGCCTATCACTTCTCCGGGCTCCCGAACGCCAACTACGTGGTGACGCCCTCGCTCGCCGGCGGCTACGTCTTCACGCCCGCGTCCCGGAGCGTCGCGGTGAACGGCGCGGACAGGACCGGCCAGGACTTCACCGAGGCCGGCGCCTTCGCCATCTCCGGCACCGTCACCGGTCCGGCCCCGGGCGGCGTGACGGTGACGCTCGCGGGCCATGCCTCCGGGACCACCACCACCGACGCCGGCGGCGCCTACTCGTTCACCGGGCTGGCGAACGGCGGCTACACCGTGACGCCGTCGCTCGCGGGCGGCTACGCCTTCACGCCGTCGAGCAAGTCGGTCACGGTGAGCGGCGGGGACATGACCGGCCAGGACTTCACCGAGACGGGGGCCTGGACCATCTCGGGCGCCGTCTCCGGCGTGGTCACCTCCGGCGTGACGATGACGCTCGGCGGCACCGCCTCCGGGACCACCACCACCGGGACCGGCGGCACCTACGCGTTCACGGGGCTGACGGACGGCAACTACTCCGTCACGCCCTCGGAGGCCCTGATCGTCTTCACGCCGCCGAGCACCTCGCTGACGCTCTCGGGCGCGAGCTCGGCCGGCGTGAACTTCAGCAGCGCGTTCCAGACCTTCACCATCTCGGGCACCATCTCCGGGACGGTCGCCACGGGAGTGACGGTGCGGCTCTCCGGCGCGGCCACCGCCACCGTCACGAGCGGCGTCGGCGGAGGCTACTCGTTCTCGGGCCTGCTCCCCGGGTCGTACACGGTGACCCCGTCCGTCGCCGGTTCCAGCTTCGCCCCGCCGAGCACCGACGTCACCGTCGTCGCCGCCGACGTCACCGGCCGCGACTTCACCGCTTCCCCGTTCGGCAATCCGGCGATCACGCTCACCGGCCAGGTCGCCTATCCCGGAAGCGTGGTCGGCCCCGTCTACGTCATGGTGACCGGACCCACGCCGGGTGGAGGCGCCGGTCTCGCGGCGCTCGCGACGCCCTGGCCGTCGGATCGGCCGTTCTCCGTGCGCGGCGTGCAGCTCTTCGGGCAATTCGGCACCACGGGGGTGGACGTCACGGCCTTCATCGACGCGATCGGGAACGGGACGTACAACTCGGCGGCCGATCCGGCCGCGACGGTGCACGTCACGCCCGGCGCCACGCCGTTCGACGTGGGCACGCTCACGCTCGCCGAGCCGTCGGCGCCGGTGCCACCCGCCGCGCCAACGATCCAGGGCGTCATCCCCGCCGACGGGGCCGTGGCGGTGCTCTTCCAGGGTCCGCAGGCGAACGGCGGCGAGGCCGCCGACAGCTACAGGATCTACTGGGACACGGTGGCTCCGGTGGACCCGAGCACCGCGTCCGGCCCCGTGCTCGTCAAGGCCGGCCCGAGCTTCGGGATCGTCCACGGGCTGACGGACGGAACCCCGTACTACTTCGCGGTCGAGGCCTGGGCCGGCACCAGCCACTCCACCGCGGCGCAGGCGGGGCCCAGCGTCCCCGACGTACCGTCCGGGGCGAACACGATCAGCGGCACGGTCTCGTATCCGACGCCGGACGTCACGCCCAGCGCGCTCTACGTCGTCGCCACCGTCGCCAACGGGGGCGGCTACGTGCAGCGCATCCCGGACGCGACGGGGACCTCGTACGCCTTCTCCATCGACCTGCCCGACGGGACGTACAGCATGATCGCCTTCATCGATCTCGGCGACGACGGGTACGTGGGGCCCACCGAGCCCGGGTTCTTCAACAACGGGGCGATCGGCTCGGCGGTGACGGTCGGCGGCGGCCAGATCCTGTCTGGCCTCGCCCTCGCCATCCCGACCGGTGACGCGGCAGCGCGGCTCGCCACCGTCAACTTCCTCTCGCCGTCCACCGACTTCCGCATCCAGTATGGCGTCGACTCGGGCGCGAAGATCCCGCTCGCCGCCTCGCTGACGGGCCCGAACCTGCCGGGGCCCGTGGACCTCGGTCTGACGAGCAACGGGGGCGGAAACAGGATCTCGCTGGCGAGCTCGTTCGACCTCTTCCCGGCCGTGCCGCTCGTCGGGGACGCGTACACCCTCTCCGTCACGTTCGTGGACGGGACGACCGCGACCTTCCCGCTCCCGGTCACGGCCGTCCCGGCCTCCGCGCCGACCATGACCTCGCCCGCGCCCAACGAGACCGGCGTGAGCCTCACCCCGGTGTTCACCTGGGACCCGCCGGTGCCAGCGCCCGCGGGGACCTGGTTCTACGTGATCAACGTGTTCCCGAACGGCGGAGGGAACGGCTGGTCGTACGTGATGCCGAACACCCAGGTCTCGGTCGTCTACAACGTGGACGGCTCCGGCCCGGCGCTCCTCCCGGGCACGCAGTACGGCTGGCAGCTCGCGGTGGCCGACAACCTCGGCAACTTCGTCCTGGGCCAGCAGTCCTTCACGACCGCGCCTTGACGGCAGGCGGCCTTCCGGCGGCCGGGTTCGCCCGGCCGCCGGTCACCGTCCGGCGGCGAGCTCGCCCAGGAGCCGCTGCGCCGAGCCGTCCGGCGTGCATCCGCCGTGGCCCGCGCAGATGCGGCGCACCGGGAGAGCGGCGACGCGCCTGGCCAGCGCGCCGATGGAGCGCTCGCCTTGCCGCGGGTCGGCGCTCATGAAGCTCGGTCCCGGCGCGAGCTTCCCGCCGCCGAAGGAGACGGCGTCGCCCGCGAAGAGCACGCCGCCCAGGAGGTATGCGGTCGAGCCCGGGCTGTGGCCGGGCACCGGGATGGCGAGGACGCGCTCGCCCCCGGCCAGCGCGATCTCCTGCTCCCGCGGGATGGGGTCGCTCACCACCGTCCCGCCGCGCGGCATGAGCAACACCAGGCCGCGCTCCAGGCCGTGGCCGGGCAGCTCGCGCCCGGCCGCCATCGCCACGTCGCCCGCCCCCGCGTGGACGCGGGCCGCGGGGACGGCGGCGGCTCCGGCCGCCTCCTCGGGGTGGCCGTGGGTGAGGAACACGTCCGTCACCTCGCCGCGCGTCGCGTCCAGCGCGCGCAGCGCCCTGTCGATGGGGCGGCCGCGGGGATCGCGCCCGGCGTCGAAGA
Organism: Anaeromyxobacteraceae bacterium; assembly: GCA_035519395.1. GTDB lineage: Bacteria > Myxococcota > Myxococcia > Myxococcales > Anaeromyxobacteraceae > Anaeromyxobacter. The sequence continues at coordinate 42,540 of DATIWK010000116.1, forward strand.
GGACCACGCCCGCGGAGGTGCGCACCGCGTAGAGCCAGGCGCCGCTCCCCTCCTCGGCGACGAGGCCCGGCTCGACCGCGATCGGCGGATGGGTGATCCCGCTGGCCACGCGGAAGTAGATCGCGCCGGCCGCCACCAGGGCCACGGCGAGCAGGGCGAGCCTCGCCAGGAGCTGGAGCAGCGCGCGCACGGGCGGGACGGTAGCGCGCTTCGCGCCGCCGGGCCACCCCGCCGCGGCGCCGCCCGCGAGGGATGCAACACCGGGCTCGCGCGTCGGCTATCCTCGGGGCCATGTCACGCCAGGCGACCACCGGGACGGACATCTACACCGAGCCGGCGAACGTCGACCCGTACACGCTGCGGAACCTCGGTCCCCTGGCGCGGATGGCCGGCGTCTGGGAGGGGGCCGGGCTCGACGATCACCCGGTGCGCGAGGGCGGCGAGGAGCAGCCGTTCGTGGAGCGGATGGAGCTCCAGCCCGTGGACCCGCAGCTCAACGGGCCGCAGCTGTTCTACGGGCTGCGCTACCACCTGCACGTCACGCGGCCAGGACGGACGCGGACGTTCCACGATCAGGTCGGGTACTGGCTCTGGGAGCCCGCCACACGGACCGTGTACCAGACGTTGGCGATCCCGCGTGGCCAGGCGTTGATGGCGTCGGGCCGGGCGGAGCCCGACGCGAGGCAGTTCACGGTGCGAGCCAAGGCGGGCGATCCCTGCTCCGGGATCCTCTCCAACCCGTTCCTGGCCGAGGCGTTCACCACCACCGAGTTCGCCATCACCGTCACCTTCAACGACGACGGCACCTTCGGGTACGAGGAGGACACCGTCCTCCGGATCCGGGGGCGGCCGGAGCCGTTCCACCACACCGACCGGAACACGCTCCGCCGGATCGCCGAGCCGACGGTCAACCCGGCGGCGCTCGCACCCGACGAGCCGGACGACTGACCGGCCGGGCACCGGCGACGCGCCGGGCGGCGGTCGCGCCTACCGCTGCTTGTCCTGGATCCAGAGCTCGATGCGCCGGTTCCGCGCCCGGTCCTCGCGGCTGTAGTTGGTGGTGACGGGGCGTGTGTCGCCGTAGCCGCGGGCGTCGAGGCGCTTCGCCTCCACGCCGTTCTTCACCAGGAACTCGCGGACGGCCACCGCGCGCCGCTGCGAGAGGTCGAGCAGGTGCGCCGCGGTACCGTCGTCGTCGGTGTGCGCCTCGACGCGGAGGCGCGTGACCTCCGGGTGAGCGCGGAGCACCGCCGCCACGTCCTTCAGGACGTCGAGCGACTCGGGGAGGAGGGCGTCGCGGTCCCGCACGAAGTCCACCGGCTCCAGCAGCATGATCCGGGACTTCTTGAGCACCGCCAGCGTGCCCGGACCGGGAGCGCCGGGCACCGGCGCAGGGTCGGGTGCGGCCGCAGCCTGCGGCCGGTCGATGCGGGCCGGGCCGACCGCCACCGTCGGTCCCGCCTCGACACGGGCCGCCGCCGCCGTCGCCGGGGCCGCGGCGGGGCCCGGCGCCGCGGACGCCTCGGGCTCGGCGGCGGCGGAGCGCGGCCGGTCGAACGAGACCGCGAAGACCATGCGGTACTGCGGCGTGCCGTACCCGCTCGAGAGGCCCGGTCCGCCACCCACGGTGAACGAGAGCCCGGCCGGCCCGGCGATGCGGACGGCCGCCAGGGCCTCGAGCGCGCGGGCCGAGGCGCCGCGCCCCGCCTCGCCGGAGACGGTGGCCAGCGCCGCCGCGCGGCCGGAGGCGAACGGCAGCTCGAAGGCCGCGCCGTAGGCCAGCGCCGACCCGACGTCGAGGCTCAGGAACTGCTTCGTGCTTCGCAGGACGGCGCCCGCGTCGGCGACGAAGCGCCAGCCGCCCGCCCGCCCCGTCTCGACCGCGGCGCGAGGCGAGACCGTGACCACGCCCTGCCCGAGGTAGAGCGCGGTGGCCGTGGGGAACGTCACCGGCGCCAGGAGGGCGAACGCGAACCCCTCCCGGCCTCCGGCGAGCTGGAACTTCGGCGTGAGCCGGAGGTCGCCCAGGCCGCTGCCGGGCGTGGCGGGGGAGAGCGAGGGATCGGCGCTCGAGGCGGGCATCCCGGACCCCGCCACCGCGAACGGCAGCGCCGCCGAGAGCTCGAAGGCGTCGAGCAGACCGAGGCTCGCGGTGAGGGCGAGGTTGACCTGGCTGTCCACCAGGTCGACCGCGCCGCCGCCGGCCACCGGCACGAGCTTGAGCGGCTTCGCCCCGTAGTCCGCGAACACGGCGCCGCTCGCCTCCAGGTGTCCGGCGGTTCGCGCCGAGGGGACGGCCAGGAGGTCGCGGGCGCCGCCGAGCGGCTCGAAGCGCTCGGCGTTCACCGCCGTCTCGCTCTGGGCACGCGCCGCCAGCGGTAGCGCCGCGACCCCGAGCGCGAGGAGCGCGGCCGCCGAGCGCGCCCCGCGCCGGCCGCGCCGGCCGAGCGGGAGGAGCAGCAGCGCGACCAGCGCGAGCGGGGCCAGCGGAGGCCCGCCCGCGGCGGAGCAGCCACCGCCCACCATCCGCCAGCCGGACTGCTCGACGCAGGCGCCTCCGCTGCAGACGTGGCCGGACGGGCAGTCCGCGTCGACGCTGCACGCCTGGGCGCACGCCACGCCGTCGCAGGTCCCGGTCGCGCACACCACCTGCCGCGCGGCCGGGCAGGAGCCGGCGCCGGCGCACGCTGCGGCCGAGGTGGCGACGCCGGCGTCGCACGCCGCGGCGCTGCAGAGGGTGCTCGTGCCGGGGTAGGCGCAGGCGGCCCGGCCGGTCCCGTCGCAGGCGCCGCCGCAGGCCGAACCGTCCGAGGCGCAGGCGGGGCGGGCGCCGTGCGGGCTCCCCATGACCGCGGTGCAGACGCCGGCGTGGCCCGCCACGTCGCACGCCTCGCAGGTTCCGCCGCAGGCGGTGTTGCAGCAGACGCCGTCGGCGCAGTGGCCGCTCGTGCACTGGCCGTCGCCGCCGCAGGCTTGCCCGGCGCCGAGCTTCGGGACGCACACGCCGGCCGAGCAGAACGAGCCGGCGGCGCAGCTCGACGGATCGGCGGCGCAGTCGCCGTCGCAGGCGCTGGGGCCACAGACGTAGGGGGAGCAGGTCTGGCTGCGGAGCGTGGGGCAGCTCCCCGCGCCGTCGCAGAAGGCCGACGCGGTGCCGACGCCGCCCGCGCAGGCCGGGGCGCGGCACTCGACCGCCGTGCCCGGGTAGGCGCAGGCGCTGCCGCTCGCGCCGTCGCACATGCCCTCGCAGTTCGAGCCGTCGCCCGCGCAAGCGGGCCGGGCGCCGGCCGGCGCCCCGGTGACGGCCGAGCAGGTGCCCTCGGCGCCAAAGAGGCCGCAGGCCTCGCACTGGCCGGTGCAGGCCCGGTCGCAGCAGAACCCGTCGACGCAGTGGCCGCTCGCACACTGGCTCGACGCGCCGCACGCGCCGCCCCGCGCGATCTTGGGCGTGCAGACGCCGCCGGCGCACCAGGAGCCGGCCGCGCACTGGGCGTCGGCAGAGCAGTCGCCGGCGCAGGCGGTCGCGCTGCACAGGTGCGGCGCGCAGACCTCGACCTGGACGGCCGGGCAGCGCCCGGCGCCGTCGCACGCGGCGGAGAGGGTGGCGACGCCCCCTTCGCAGGACGGGCCACGGCAGGAGACGGGGGGCCGCGGGTAGGCGCAGGCGGCGCGCTGCGCGCCGTCGCAGGTGCCCGAGCAGATCGAGCCGTCGCCGGCGCACGGCGTGCGCCCGTCCACCGGCGCGCCGCTCACCGCGGAGCAGGTGCCCGCATGGCCGGGCAGGTTGCACGCCTCGCACTGGCCGCCGCAGGCGGCGTCGCAGCAGACGCCGTCCACGCAGTGGCCCGTGGCGCACTGCCCGTCGGCGCCGCAGGCTGCGCCCGCGCCGAGCTTCGTCACGCACACCCCGGCCGAGCACCACTGACCGGTGGCGCAGTCGGATCCGGAGAGGCAGCCGCCGGCGCAGAGGGTGCCGGCGCAGGCGTTCGGCGCGCACGACTGCGTCTGCAGCGCCGGGCAGCGCCCCTGGCCGTCGCAGGTCTCGCCGAGGGTCGCGGTCCCGCCGGCGCACGAGGCCGCCCGGCAGGAGAGGCCCTCGCCCGGGTAACCGCAGACGTTCCGCCGCACGCCGTCGCAGGCGCCGCCGCACGCCGACCCGTCCGACGCGCAGGCCGGGCGGGCGCCCACCGGCGCGCCGGTGACCGGCGAGCAGGTGCCTTCCCTGCCGGAGACGTTGCACGCCTCGCACTGGCCGTCGCAGGGCGCGTCGCAGCAGACGCCGTCGGCGCAGTGGCCGCCGAGGCACTGGCCGGCCGCGGTGCACGCCTGTCCCGGGGCCAGCCGGGGGACGCACGCGCCGCCCGAGCAGAAGTCGCCGGCGGCGCACTGCCCGTCGGCGGTGCACGAGGTGAGGCAGGCGGTGGGGCCGCAGACGTAGGCGCCGCACGCCTGCGTCTGGGCGGGGCAGCTCCCGGCGCCGTCGCACGACGCGGCGCCCGTGGCGACCCCGGCCGAGCACGACGCGGTCCGGCAGGCGACCGAACCGCTCGGGTAGCTGCACGAGGACGTGAGGGTGCCGTTGCAGGCGCCGCCGCACGCGGACCCGTCCGTTGCGCAGGCCGGGCGGCCACCCGCCGGCGCGCCGGTGACGGGCGAGCAGGTCCCGATCCGGCTCGGCAGGTTGCAGGCCTGGCACTGGCCCCCGCACGCCACGTCGCAGCAGACCCCGTCGACGCAGTTGCCGTGCACGCACTCGTCCCCGCCGGCGCAGGTCTGGCCGTCGGCGCGCCTCGGCTGGCAGGAGCTGCCTTTGCAGAAGTCACCGGCGATGCAGTCCGCGTCGCCGGTGCAGGCGGTGAGGCACGCGTTCGCGCCGCAGACGAACGGGCTGCACGCCTGCGTCTGGACCGCGGGACAGTGGCCGAGCCCGTCGCAGGAGGCCGGCAGCGTGCCGGTGCCGCCGGCGCAGCTCCCGGCGCGGCAGGCAGTGGCGGCACCGGGGTACGTGCAGGCTGCCGGGTGGATCCCGTCGCAGGCGGAGGTCCCGCAGAGCGTGCCGTCGGTCGTGCAGGCGGGCCGCGCCCCCACGGGAGCGCTGGTCACCGGCGAGCAGGTGCCGACCTTGCCCGCGACGTTGCACGCCTGGCACTGGCCGCCGCACGCCACGTCGCAGCAGACGCCGTCGACGCAGCTGCCGGTGGCGCACTGGTGCGGCGCGGTGCAGGCGCCTCCCTGGGCGATCCTGGAGACGCAGGCCGTGCCGTTGCAGTAGTCGCCGCTCGCGCACTGTGAGTCGTCACCGCACGCAGTCAGGCACGCGGTGGCGCCGCAGACGTAGGGGTTGCACGCCTGGGTGGTGGCCGCCGGGCAGGAGCCGGAGCCGTCGCAGGACACCGCCAGCGTCGCCGTGCCGTTGCTGCACGAGGCGCTCCTGCAGGCGGTCGAGGCGTCCGGGTAAGCGCAGGCGTTCACGTCGCTCCCGTCGCACGCCCCGCCGCACGCCGACCCATCCGACGCGCAGGCCGGGCGGCCGCCGGCCGGCGCGCCGGTGACCGGCGAGCAGGTGCCCACCTTCCCGGGGAGGTCGCAGGCCTGGCACTGGCCGGTGCACGCGGAGTCGCAGCAGACGCCGTCGGTGCAGGATCCGCTCGCGCACTCGGCGTCGGCGACGCAGCCGGTCGCGTCCGACTTCATGAACGTCGCGACCACCGCGTGGTCGTTCACGAGCGCCGCGCCGGAGATGGCGTAGGTGCCGCCGGAGACGGAGGCGAGGACGTCGGTGCCGTTGTCGGTGAGGGCGGTGAGCTGGTATCCGGCCGCCGGGGCGATGGCGCAGGTGGACGAGGTCTGCTGCAGGACCGGTGAGGGCGCGCAGGTGACGCTCCCGTTGCCGCCCGGCGCCGAGCCGGTGACGGCCGGGCCGCGGAAGTGCGCACCGGCGTTCAGGGCCGCGCCGCTGAGCGTCACGGTGCAGAGGTTCGCCGTCCCGAAGGCGGTGCAGTCCCCCGTCCACCCGTCGAAGGTGTCCCCGGGCCGCGCGATGGCGGTGAGCGTGACCTGCGACCCGTCGAGGAAGCTCGTGCTCTGCGAGGCGCAGGCGTCGCCGCAGGAGATCCCGGTGGGGCTGGAGATCACCCGGCCGCGGCCGGTCTCGGAGAGGTCCTTCGTGACGGTGACGGTGTACAGCGTCCCGATGCTGTCCACGTCGGCGTCGGTGTTGTTGCCGGGGAGGCTGTCCGTGACGCCGACGGGCGTCGCGACGGTGGCGCCGTTGGTGAGCGTGCCGTTGCCGCTCCCGGAGACGACCGTGGCGTTGACCGTGTACGTCGCCGTCGCGCCGGGCGGGAGCGTGACCTTTCCGTTCGCGGCCGTCAGGTTGCCGCTGCCGCTCGCGGTGCCGCAGCTCCCCCCGCCGGTGGCGGCGCACGTCCAGGAGACGCCGGTGAGCTGCGCCGGGAAGGTGTCGGTCACCGTCGCGTTGGTGGCGGTGGTCGGCCCGTAGTTGGTGGCCGTGACGAGGTACTGCACCGGCCCGCCCCACACCACGGCAGGCACGCCGTCCGAGACGGTGACGGCGAGGTCCGCGTACGGCCCGTTGCCGACGGTGGTCATCACCGCCGGGCCGAGGACCGAGTTGATGCCGTCGCCCACGACCGAGTAGTTGCCGTTGGTGATGACGGTGCCGTTGGCGAGGCCGGTGGCGGTGTGGACGGTGACCTGGAACGTCTGGCTGGAGTACGGGTTCATCCAGCCGAGCGGGCAGGAGACCGTCCCGGTCCCGTCGACGGCGGGGGTGGTGCAGGTCACGCCCGCGGGCGGGACGATCGACTTGAAGGTCGTGTTCGCCGGGATGACCTCGCTCGCGACCACGTTGCGCGCCTCGAACGACGTCCCGTTCTCGACCTGGAACGTGTAGGTGAGGTCGGCGTTGGCGAGCACCCACGCCGGCGCGCTCTTGGAGATCGACAGGCCGGGGAGCTGCGCGCCGAAGCCGTCCACGTACACCTGGCCCCAGTGGCCGTTGGGCTGGCAGCCGGCGGCGATGACCTCCAGCTCGACGGTGTCGCCGATCATGAGCGCTGCGTTGCCGGGCGCGATGTCGAAGAGCTGCCAGTCGGTGTAGAGCACCGGGACCGCGTCGGCGGTGGTCTGCCAGGGGATGCCGGGCTGGTTGGAGTAGTTGAAGGTCTGGTAGAGCGTGGTGCCCTTGGTCAGGTTCCGCAGGGCCACGTAAAAGTACGGCTGCTGCCTGTCGATGTGGCTCGGGTTCTGGAGCTGCGGCGAGAGCGCGAACCGCGCGTGGATCTTGCCGTCGTTGGCGTCGACGTCGGCGCTGGTGGTCGTGTACCGCTGCTTGAGCGAGTTGACGTTCTGGTGGAGCCCTTGCTTGTTCACGACGGCGGTGGAGGTGCCGAACTTCGGCCAGCGCGGCGAGACGAGCCCGGAGAGCCCCGCCATCTGCTGCGACTCGGGCACCGCGTTGACCTCGGCGTCGGTGCGGTTCACGCACTCTGGGTTGTTCCCGGTGCTGGGCGCGCCGCAGGCCGCGAGGGCGAGGTCCGGGACCGTGGTGGGCGGGTAGACCGTCAGGCCCGCGGTGTTCGCGTACCGGGTGATGGTCCAGCCCGTGAGCGAGCCGCCGTTGTCCTCGAACCCGCCGTTCACGAACATGGGGTCGGCGCGGCGTGCGGGAGCGGGCGCGCCGCGGCTGCAGGCCGCGAGCGCGGCGGCGAGGGCGAGGGCGATGTGGGCGCGGGTAGTTCTGGGCATGGACGCACCTCGGTCGATGGATCTCGGTGGGTGCAGGCCGCGTTCCCAGGCGACGGCGCGCAAGTCAGCGAAAGGAGCGCCCGGCTGGCGGGTCGCACCGGGTCTTGTTCACCCCGGGTCGCCCGGACCGGCTGTATGGCCGAGGAATGACCCCGAGGGCTGACCCAGGGACGTGGGACGCTCCGATGCGGAGCGCCGGACTTCACCGGTGGCGCGACGCACGGCGACCTTCGCCGATGAGCCGTGCGGTCCACTGGATGTCGGGCACCAGCCCGCCTAGATCTCCTCCGCCTGCCTCGCAAGCCGGGGCGCTCGCCTGGCGGGGAACGTGCAGCGCGATTCGCGGATGGAAGGCCACGTGCCCGCTCCACACCCCGGCCCGTTGCTCCGCGCCGGAGCGCCGCTCGTCGCGGTGGAGCGCGGCCGGTGATGCAACCCATCCGGAGCGGCGACAGCGTGACCCCTGCTGGAGGAGTCTCAGGCGCCGTGCAAGCGGAAATTTACGGAGCGACGGCGCCTCTCTCGGCGGCGCACGCCGCGCCCAGTGAACGATGAGCTCGGACCGCCGTTCGACGCGGCCGATCCTGCCGCGCTTCAAGATCCCGCCGCCCCCGAGGCTCCCCCCAGCCGCGGTGGTCCTGCTCACCCTGCTCCTGCCGCCGGCGGGGCTGGCCGTCGAGGAGGTGCTGCGGCCCTGGATCGAGACCGTCCCGTTCGTCCTCTTCTTCCTCGTCGTCGCCGTCACCTCGTCGATCGGTGGGCGCGTGGCCGGAGTGGTGTCGGCGCTCCTCTGCGCCGTGTGCGGGTGGTGGTTCATCTCGAAGTCGCCGATCGAGGCGCGGGCGGCGGGCGCGCTGGTGGGGGCGGCCGTCTTCCTCCCGGTCGGGGTCGTCGTGGCCGGGTTCGGCGCGATGGTCGGCGAGGGGTTCCGGGAGCGCGAGATCGCCACGGCGCTCCTGGCGGAGGCGGTCCGTTCGCGAGACGAGTTCATCTCCGCGGCGTCGCACGAGCTGAAGACGCCCCTCACCGCGCTGTCGCTCGTGGTCCAGCAGCTCGCTCGCATCGAGGGCCAGAGCATCGCGGCGCCGGACCCGGCGCTGGAACGCCTCCACGCGTCGGTCCGGAGGCAGACCTCGCGCCTCACCACCCTGGTGAACAACCTGCTCGACGTCTCGCGCATCACCTCGGGACGCATGCACCTCGAGCTCGAGGAGGTGGACCTCGCCGAGGTGGCGCGGGAGGTCGCCGAGCGGTTCGACGGAGAGCTGGCGCAGGCGGGGTCCGTGCTCTCGCTGGAGGCGGAAGCCGGCGTGGTGGGTCGATGGGACCGGATGCGGCTCGACCAGGTCCTGACCAACCTGCTGTCCAACGCGGTGAAGTACGGCCTGGGGCGACCGGTGCGGATCTCGGTCGCGCGCGCCGGCAGCTCCGCCGTGATCAGCGTCGCCGACATGGGCATCGGCATCGCACCCGAGGACCGGGTCCGGATCTTCGACCGGTTCGAGCGCGGCCCTCACGGCAACGCGCCGGGCGGCTTCGGCGTCGGGCTGTGGATCGTGCGCGAGGTCGTGACGGCCCTGGGCGGCGGCGTCACCGTCGAGAGTGCGCCCGGCAGGGGCACGACCTTCACGGTGACGCTTCCGATCGGCGGTCCGGGAGCGGCGCCGCCGGTGGCGTAGCGGGGTGGCGCAGACCGGGCCTGGGGTTCCGGGTCCGTGGCACGATTCGAGGGCCTCGGGTGTCCTCACCGTCATGACCGCCCGCTGCCCATCCGATCTCGCCCTGGAGAAGCTGCTCCTCGCCAGAGGGGACCCGGGCGCCGGCCTCCACGTGCGGTCCTGCGGCCGCTGCCAGGAGCGCCTCGCCGAGATGCGGCGCCAGGGCGACGAGTTCTTCCGGTACGTCTTCCCCGCCACGGTCCGGGCCGTCGAGGAGGCCGCCCCGGCACGCCGGCGGCGCCGTGTCGCCTGTGGATCGTGTCGGTGGACGCCGCCGGGCAGGTGTCCCGCCTCTTCCCCCGCTCCGGCGAAGGCGGCGGGGAGGTGACGCGCGCGCCACGGAGATCCCCGGCGGCGCCGTGCTCGACGGCCGCCCGGGGCCGGAGCGGGTCGTCGCCCTCTGCTCCCGTGCGCCCGTCCCGTACGCCCGCGTCGAGCAGGCGGTGCGCGCAGCGGCGGGCGGTGGCGCCCCCGGTGTGCGCCGCGCGACGGAGGCGGTGGGTCTCCCGGGGACCGCGCAGGCGAGCGTGCTGCTCGAGAAAGTCCCGTGACGATCTGCCTCGCCGCCCCCTCCGCGGCCGGCGAGCCTTGCATGCCGAAACCCGCTATCCTTCCCATGCCTGCCCTCGGGCGAGCGGCGGGTGGAGCCGGGGGGCGCCATGGTGGGGCGTGCGCGCGCGTGGCTGGAGCAGGTGCCGATCGAGGATCCGATCGAGCGCCGCCTGGCCGTCACCGTGCAAGTCCTCTGCTTCGTGGCGGTCACCTGGGGCGTCCTGGCGATCGCGGTGGGGGCGGCGCGCGATCTCCTCGGCGAGTTCCTGCTCCCCGCCGCCGGCATCGCCTTCGTCTTCATCCCATCGCTGATCGCAGCCGTGTTCCTGCTGCGCACCGGCCGGTACCGGGCCGGGCTGCGGCTCACGCTCGCCGGCACGTGCGCCCCGGTGGTGCTGCTGTTCACCGAAGGGCTCAACCGGGGTTCGAGCCACATCCTGCTCATCGCCGTGCCGCTGGTGATGTCCGCCCTCCTCCTCGGCCCCCGCGCGGCATGGGCCGTCTTCGCGACGGCCACCGCCGTCCTCGGCGTCGCTGCGCTCCGCGACGCCGGTCACCTGGGAGGGACCGGCCCGTTGCCGAGGAGACCCGAGCCCCTCGGCACCCTCGGCTTCTCCCTCCTGACCTTCTTCGTCCTGACCCTCATGCTCGACCGCTTCGGGGCCTCGCTGCGCGAGGCGCTGCGGAGATCGTTGCGGCGCGAATCCGAGCGCCGCGCCAGCGAGGAGCGGGTGCGGGTCGTGTTCGCCACCAGCCCCGACGCGATCAACCTGAGCCGCGTCGAGGACGGCGTCTACGTCGAGGTGAACGACGGGTTCACGCGGCTCACCGGCTACACGCCGCAGGAGGCGGTGGGCCGGACCTCCGGCGACCTCGCCCTCTGGGTGGACCGGCCGCTGCGCGACGCGCTGGTCGAGCGGCTGGCGCGTGGAGACGTGGTCGAGAACGTCGAGGCGGTGTTCAGGCGCAAGGACGGGAGCCACGTCACCGCCCTCATCTCCTCCCAGGTGGTCACCATCTCGGGCCGGCGCTACCTGCTCTCCATCACCCGGGACATCACCGAGCGCAAGCGGGGCGAGGAGGAGCGCGCCGCGCTGCAGGAACAGCTCCGGCAGGCGCAGAAGCTCGAGGCCATCGGCCGGCTGGCGGGCGGTGTGGCCCACGACTTCAACAACATCCTCACCTCCATCCTGGCGTCCGCCGAGCTGGTCAAGCAGGAGCTGCACGCCGGGCACCCGGCCCGCGCGGACGCCGAGCAGATCCACGACGACTGCCGGCGCGCGGCCGACCTGACCCGCCAGCTCCTCGCCTTCGCGAGGAAGCAGGCGGTCGAGCCGCGCGTGATCCGGGTGGAGGAGCGTGCGAAGTCCATCGAGAAGATGCTCCGCCGCGTCATCGGCGAGAACATCGCGCTCGAGACCTCGTACGCGCGGGACGGCTGGCCGGTGTTCGTCGATCCCGTCCAGCTCGACCAGGTGATCATGAACCTCGCCGTCAACGCGCGCGACGCCATGCCCTCGGGGGGGCACATCCGGCTCACCACGGAGAACGTGCGCGTCCGGGAGGGGACGGCAAGGCAGGGGCAGCCCCCGCCCGACGACTACCTCCTCCTGACGGTGGCCGACGAGGGGGTGGGCATGCCGCCCCAGGTCCTCGCCCATGTGTTCGAGCCCTTCTACACGACCAAGGGCGATCGCGGGACCGGGCTCGGGCTCGCGACCTGCTACGGGATCGTGACCCAGGCGGGCGGCACCATCCAGGTGGACAGCACGCCGGGTGCGGGGTCCCGCTTCCGCATCTACCTGCCCCGGGCGGCAGCGGTCGTCCGGAGCGCGGGGGCGGAGCAGCCGAGGGACCTGTACGGCTCGGAGACCGTCCTCGTCGTCGAGGACGATCCGGGGGTGCGGCGGCTCGCGGTGCGCTCCCTCTCGCAGCTCGGATACCTGGTGCTCGACGCCGGGAGCGCGCGGGAGGCCGCGGAGGTCGCCGCTCGCCAGGCCGGCCCCATCGACTGCGCCGTCGTGGACCTGTCGCTGCCGGACGGATCCGGCCGGGACGCGGTGGCGCGGGCCCTCGCCGGGCGCGAGGGGGTGCCGGTCCTCTACGTGTCGGGGTGGGGCCACGCCGCCACCGAAGGCGAGACGTTCCTGCCGAAGCCGTACACGCCCATCGACCTGGCGCGGTGCGTCCGGACGCTGCTCGACGGGGTCCGCGACCCGGCGGCCGCCCGGAGCGCCTGACGCGGCGCGGTACGGCGCGGTGGTCCCGGTCGCGCCGCGGGCGCTAGAAGTACCGCCAGCCCTCGACGACGAGCCAGCGGAAGCCGAGGAACCCGTTGAGCGTGATCTCGAGCGCGAGGTCGCGCGGAAGGTCGTGCGGCACGAACACCGGGGTGTCCTCGATCACCTGTCGCTCGTAGCGGTGCGGGTCGCGCGGCTCGCCGAGCCGCACCGACGGGCACTCCTGGAAGTCGAAGCAGCAGCCCCGCACCATCCTCGGGAGGTCGAGGTGGAGCGGGCGGCGCTTGCTGCGGATGAACGCGAGCGCGCGGGCGCTGATGGTCAGCATCGAGGAAGCTTAACGAACCCGGGCGGGCGCGTCACGCCCACCTGGGCAGCCGGCGAACCAGCGCTCCACCAGGTCCACGGGGAGCGCGACCTGGACCAGGAAGCCGTCCCGGCCCGGGATCACCGTGGCCTGGTCGAGGAGCTCCGCGAGCGCGCGATCTCCCGTCGCCTGCGCGTGGAGCCGGGCTCCCGCGAGGACCCCTCCCATGGCGCGCGCCAGATGCGCTGGCAGATCCGCTCGGTCTCGGCGAGCAGGTGCGAGTCGAGCAGGAGCGTCGCTCCGCGGGCGAGCGCCCGCGCCAGGATCCCCCGCACCTCGTGCGGCCCAATGGGATCGAGGCCGTCGGTGGGCTCGTCCAGCACGAGCAGCTCCGGGTCGCCGAGTAGCGCCACCGCCAGCCCGACGCGCTGGCGCTCGCCTCCAGCCGCGCGAGCCCGTGGGTGCGGAAGTGCTCTTTTGGAGCAGATCGGTCCGGCGTTCCCCGTAGGACCATGGGCCGACGTTACTTCCGGAGGGCGCGGTGCATAGCATGCACGATCCGCCACCGGGCGTCGCGCCGCACCGGGCCGCTCCGTCGCCCGGTGCCGCGGCCCGCGCGACGAAGGGAGCTCGCATGACGATCGGTCGAAGGGAGCTGCTGAAGGGCGTCGCGGGCGGCGGGGCCGCCATCGCCGCGGGCGAGCTGTTCGTGAACGAGCCCTCGCGCGCGGCGGAGCTGAAGCTCCTGGGCGCGAAGGAGTTCACCACGGTCTGCAACTTCTGCTCGTGCGGCTGCGGGATGGTGGGCCACGTCATCGACGGGAAGCTCGTGAACCTCGAGGGCGATCCCGACCACGTCGTGAACGAGGGTGCGCTCTGCGTGAAGGGCTCGGCGGCGCTCGCGACGCACGACAACCCGCAGCGCCTGCGCGTGCCGAAGGTCCGGGCGCCCGGCTCCGACCGGTGGGTGGAGATCTCCTGGGACGAGGCGCTCGACAAGCTCGCGAAGAAGCTCAAGGCGACGCGCGACGCGACCTGGGTCGCGACCGAGAAGGACGGAGAGAAGGAGGTCGTGGTCAACCGGACCGACGCCATCGCCCTCCTTGGCGGCGCGCAGAACACCAACGAGGAGTGTTACCTCTGGACCAAGCTCGCGCGGCTCCTCGGGACGAACTACATCGAGCACCAGGCGCGGCTTTGACACAGCCCCACGGTCCCCAGTCTGGGGGCCTCGTTCGGCCGCGGCGCGATGACGAACCACTGGGCGGACCTCAAGAACGCCAAGGTCTTCCTCATCGAAGGATCCAACGCCGCCGAGAACCACGTGATGGCGATGAAGTGGATCCGCGTGGCGCAGGAGCGCGGCGCCAAGATCATCCACGTGGACCCCCGGTACAACCGCACCTCGGCGATGTCGGACATCTACGCGCGCATCCGGCCCGGCGCGGACATCGCCTTCCTCGGCGCCGTGATCCGGCTCGTCATCGAGAACGGCTGGTACGACGCCGAGTACGTGAAGCTCCACACCAACGCGCTCTTCCTCGTCCGGGACGACTTCGGCTTCGAGGACGGCCTGTTCAGCGGCTACGACCACGAGACCCACCACTACGACACCGCCTCGTGGGGCTACGATCTCGGCCCCGACCGGAAGCCGAGGAAGGCGAAGGACCTCGACGACCCCCGCTGCGCCTTCCAGAAGCTCCGGAAGCACTACGACCGCTACACGCCGGAGGTGGCCGAGCAGATCTCGGGCGTGCCGGCGAAGCAGATCCGGGAGATCGCCGAGACGTTCGCGCTCAATCGCCCGGGCACCATCCTGTACGCGCTGGGGATGACGCAGCACACCGTCGCGGTCCAGAACATCCGCTGCTACGCGATCCTCCAGCTCCTGCTCGGCAACGTGGGCAAGCCCGGCGGCGGCGTGAACGCGCTGCGCGGCGAGCCCAACGTGCAGGGCGCCTGCGACATGTCGGTGCTGAACAACTACTGGTTCGGCTACTTCGAGTACCCCATCCACACCGACGTCGACCTCACCACCTGGGCGAAGAACAACGGGACCATCAACCGCGCGGCGGTGGTGAACGGGCTCAAGGCCTGGTTCGGCGAGAACGGGGTCCCCGCGAACGACTTCGGCTACGGGTGGCTCCCGAAGCGGAGCGCGAAGAGGGACTACAGCGCGTACGGGATCGTGGACGCGATGCACGCCGGATCGATCCGCGCGCTCTGGGTCCTCGGGCAGAACCCGCTCGTCACCAGCCCGAACCTGAACTACGTGCGCGAGGCCTTCGCGAGGCTCGAGTTCCTGGTGGTGCAGGAGCTCTGGGAGACCGAGACGGCGGACTTCTGGCGGGCGCCGGGCGTGGACCCGAAGGCGATCCAGACCGAGGTGCTGCTGCTCCCCGCCGCCTACTTCATGGAGAAGGAGGGCAGCATCACCAACTCCGGCGGATCGGTGCAGTGGCGCTACGCGGGCGTGAAGCCGCCCGGCGAGGCGCGGCCCGACCTCGAGGTGATCGACGAGGTGTTCCGCAGGGTGCGGGACCTCTACGAGGGATCGACCGATCCGAAGGACGCGCCCATCCTCAAGGCGGCGTGGAGCTACCGCAAGGACACGCTCCCCGAGGACGTGCTCAAGGAGATCAACGGCCGCGCCTGGGTGGACCTGCCCGACAAGGGACTCAAGGCGGGGGACCTCGTCAGGAAGATCGGGGACCTCGACCTCCACGGCAAGACCTCCTCGGGGACGTGGATCTACGCGGGCTGCTTCGCGGGGGGCACGAACCTCACCAAGCGGCGCGACCCCAAGGACCCGACGGGCCTCGGCCTGAGCCCGGGGTTCGCCTGGACCTGGCCAGGCAACATGAAGATCCTCTACAACCGCGCCTCCTGCGACGCGGAGGGGCAGCCCATGCCCGCCCGCGACGCGAAGGGGAAGGTCCTCGCGCCCGCGGTGCCGCTCATCCGGTGGGATCCGGCCGAGAAGAAGTGGACCGGCATCGACACGCCCGACGTGCGGGATCTCAAGAAGGGGCCGGGGACCTTCGAGGGCGGGCTCGCCTTCCGCCTCAACCCCGAGGGCGTCGGGCGGCTCCTCGCCGGTCCGTACGAGGACCCGGACAGCGGCGAGAAGGGCCTGCCCCGCGACGTCGCCTACGTCCCCAAGGACGGACCGTTCCCGGAGTTCTACGAGCCGGTGGAGAGCCCGGTCGCGAACGTGCTTCACCCGAAGGTCCAGACGAACCCGCTCCTCAAGTACCCGCGGGTGAAGTCGAAGCAGCCCATCGGCACGCCCAAGGACTTCCCCTACGTGCTCATGACGTCGTCGCTCGCCGAGCACTGGTGCGCGGGATCGACGACGCGAAACATCTCGTGGCTCAACGAGCTCGCGCCCGAGCCGATGATCGAGCTGCCGGTGGCGCTCGCGGCGAAGCTCGGCATCCGGAGCGGCGACCTGACGAGGGTGTCGTCGGCGCGCGGCGAGGTGGTCGTCAAGGCGCTGGTGACGCGGCGGATGCAGTCGCTCCGCATCGCCGGCCAGGAGGTGACCATCGTCTGGATGCCCTACAACTGGGGGTTCAAGGGGCTCTCGACCGGCGCGAGCGTCAACGATCTCACCATCGACGCCGTCGATCCGGGCGCCGGGACCCAGGAGACGAAGGCCTGCCTCGTGAACGTCGTCCGCGCGCAGGAGGCGGTCGCGTCGCGCTCGCGCTGACGCGCCCCGGAGGACGACCATGAGCTACGCGAAGCTGATCGACACGACCAAGTGCATCGGGTGCCACTCCTGCCAGGTGATCTGCAAGGAGTGGAACGGGCTGCCGGGCGAGCGGACCCAGCTCCAGACGGGCAGCCTCGGCTTCCAGAACCCGACCACGCTGTCCGGCAAGACGTACATGCTCATCACCCATCACGAGGTGGACGACGCCACGGCGCCGGGCGGGTTCCGGACCGTATTCACCAAGCGGCAGTGCATGCACTGCGACGAGCCGGCCTGCGCCTCCGCCTGCCCGGTGACGGCGCTGCACAAGACCAAGGCCGGCCCGGTCGTCTACGACGAGGCCAAGTGCATCGGCTGCCGCTACTGCATGTGGGCCTGCCCGTTCGGCGCCATCGGCACGGAGTGGGACTCGCTCGCCCCCAAGATCCAGAAGTGCACCCTCTGCGCCGACCGGCTCGACCCGGTCCCGCCGGTCGAGCGCAACGGCCAGAAGCTCTCGCCGGACGAGGCGAAGCGGTTCGTCGCCGGGCACGCGCTGCCCGCTTGCGTGAAGCAGTGCCCCGCGGACGCGCTCGACTTCGGCATCCGGGAGAACATGCTCGCGAAGGCGAAGGGGCGCATCGCCGCGGGGAAGGGCAAGTACGTGGACCACGTCTACGGCGAGAAGGAGGCGGGAGGGACGGCCACCCTCTACCTCTCCGGGGTCCCGTTCGACCAGATCGGCCTGCCGAACGTGGGCACGGAGAGCTACCCGGGCCGGAGCGTCGCCGCGCTCTCGGCGGTGCCGCCCGCGGTGATCGGCGTGGGCGCGCTGCTCGGCGGCGCCTACGCGCTCGGCCAGCGCAAGGCGGCGGTCGCGAAGGCGGAGGCGAAGGAGGAGCACCACCCCGAGTTCGCGCCGATCCAGAGGAAGCTGTGGACGCCCGCGAACCGCGTGCTCGCGGTGCTCATGGCGTTCGGCGCGGTCTCGTTCCTGGCCCGGTTCGTCCTCGGCCTCGGCGGGGCGACCCACCTCTCGGACACCTGGGCCTGGGGGCTCTGGATCGTCTTCGACCTGGTCTGGATCGCCGTCGCGGCGGGCGCCTTCGCCACGGCGGGCATCATCTACGTGTTCCGGCGGAAGGACCTGTACTCCATCGGGCGCAGCGCGGTGCTGATGGGGCTCCTCAGCTACTCGTTCGTCACCGTGACGCTGATCGCCGACCTCGGTCTGCCCTGGCACTTCTGGCAGCTCGGCGTGCAGGCGCCGAAGCACTCGGCGATGTTCGAGGTCTCCTGGTGCGTCGGCCTCTACGTCACCATCCTCGCCTTCGAGTTCATGCCGGTCGCCTTCGAGCGCTGGGGCATGCAGAAGGCGATGGCGCGGTGGAAGACGGGCGCGCCGATCTGGGTGGTGGTCGCGGTGACGCTGTTCGTCTGGCTCATGTCCCGCAACCTGGTCTGGACGGGGCTCGCCCTGGTGGTCTTCGCCGTGCTCGCCTGGGCGTTCCGCCCGAAGGCGGAGGAGCATCCGGTCCCGATCATGCTGGCGATCGCGGCGGTGACCCTCTCCACCATGCACCAGAGCTCGCTCGGCTCGCTCTTCCTGCTCATGCCGGACAAGCTCGACGCGGGGTGGTGGTCGCCGGTGATGCCGGTCTACTTCTTCCTCTCGTCCGTCGCGGCCGGCATCGCGCTCGTCATCCTGATCGAGATGTGGATCGCGAAGGCCTGGGGCCGGGCGCTGCGGATGCCGCAGCTCGCGGCCATGGGCAAGCTCGGGTTCTGGGCCCTGCTCGTGTTCGAGGTGGTGCGGGTCGGCGACCTCGCCGTCCGCGATCAGCTCGGCGCCGCGCTCGCGGGCCCCAGGGCCCCGCTGTTCGTGGCCGAGATCCTGCTCGGCGGCCTCGTGCCGCTCGCGCTGCTCGGCGCGGCGAGGCTCCGCGAGAACCCGAAGGCGCTCTTCTGGGGCGCGCTCCTCGCCTGCGGCGGCGTGGTGCTCAACCGCGCCGACGTGGTCGTGTTCGCGATGAACCTGAGGGGCCCGATGCCGTTCGCGCCGCAGAGGTACTTCCCGAGCGCGTTCGAGTGGGGGGTCTCGATCGGCCTGATCGCCGCGACCGTCTTCCTGTTCGGATGGGCGGCGCGGAACATGCCGATCCTGCCGAAGGAGGAGCAGGCGCCGCAGGCGTGAAGGGCCGGCCCCCCCGGCGGACGTTCCCGCAGGAAGCGCGGGCCGACACGGCGGCGCGGCGCGCTGTGCGCCCGCCGCCCACAGCGGCGACGGATCCCTTCGCGTGCCCGTGCGTTCGACGGGGACCGGGTCAAGGCACGGAGCCCGGCGTTCCTGCGAACCTCGGAGGATGACCATGCGCGTCCTGCTCGTCGGCCCCGACCTGGAGTCGAACCTCTCGCTCCTGTACCTCGCGGCCTCGCTGCGCGCGGCCGGCCACGCGCCGGCCATTGCCCGCTTCGACGGCCCGCAGGACGCGCCCGGCGTGCTCGCCGCGGCGCGCGAGGCCGACCTGGTCGGCCTCTCCATGTCCTTCCAGGTCCGCGCCGCCGAGTTCCTCGAGCTCGCCGTCGCGCTCAAGCGGGCGGTACCGGGCCGCCCGCTCGTGGCCGGCGGGCACCACGCCTCGTGCGCCGCGCGCGAGCTGCTCGAGGACCACCCGGCCCTCGACGCCGTCGTCCTCCACGAGGGCGAGGAGACGCTGGTCGAGCTCGCGAACCTGGGCGGCGAGCTCGCCGCGCGCGCCTCCGAGGTGCGGGGAGTTGCCGCGCGGAGGGACGGGCGCGTCCACCTCGCGCCGCCCCGGCCCATCGTCGCCGATCTGGACCGGCTGCCGCGCCCGGACCGGTCGGGTCCGGCGCGCCTCCTCTGCGGCGTGCCCACCGCCTACCTGATGGGCAGCCGCGGCTGCGTGCGCGACTGCGACTACTGCTGCATCACCACGCTCCACCGGCTCGCGCCCGGCCCGCGGTTCCGCCAGCGGACACCGGAGGACCTGGCCGACGAGATGGGGGACCTGTACCACCGCCGTGGCGTGCGCCAGTTCGTGTTCCACGACGACAACTTCCTCGTGCCGAGCGCGGCCCACAACCGCGAGCGGATCGGGCGGCTGGACGCGGCGCTGCGCGCGCGCGCCGTGCGCGACATCGGCCTGGTCACCAAGTGCAGCCCGCCCGACGCCGAGCGCGGCGTGCTCGAGCACCTGCGGCGCATCGGGCTCCTGCGGCTCTTCATGGGGATCGAGTCGGGCAGCGCCCGGGGCCTCGCCTCCATCGGGAGGCGCCAGACGGTGGAGGAGTCCGAGCGCGCCCTGGCGCTCTGCGAGGACCTCGGCCTCTCGACGCAGTACACCATGATCATCTTCAGCCCCGAGGCGACGCCCGCCTCGATGCTGGCCGACCTGGACTTCGTGGCGCGCCACCCCGCGCACCCGCTCAACTACTGCCGGGCGGAGATCTACTCCGGGACGCCGCTCGAGGCGCGCATGGTCGCCGCCGGCCGCGCCGAGGGGAGCTACCTGGGGCGGACCTACCGCTACGCCGATGCCGCGGTCGCGACCGTGTGGGAGCTCGGGAAGGACCTCTTCGCCGGCCGGTGCTGGGGGAAGGACGACCTCCTCGGCTCGGTCATCCGCATCGACCACCAGGTGGCCGTCCTGAGCCACTTCTACGAGGGCGCCCGCGTCGCGGAGCTGGCGCGCTCGTTCGCGGCCTGGCAGGTGGACCTGAACCTCGAGACCGCCGCGCTCTTCCGCGAGCTGGTGCTCGCCTGCGCGGACGCGTCGGGCCCGGAGGACGCCGCGCTCCGGCGGGCGGTCGAGGAGCTGCGGCGGCGCGAGAGACCGGGCCGGGAGGCGCGACTCGCGCAGCTCTGCACGTTCCGCGCGTCGCTCGAGCGGTACGCGCACGCGTCCGTCGCGCTCGGCCGCCGCCACGCCCGCGCCGCGGCGGCGGGACGGCGCAGCCTGAGCGTCCCCCGCCACGCGGCCGCGGTGGCCGCCGCCATCGGGATGCTCGGCTGCGCGCTCGCCCAGGACCGCGGGGTCCAGGAGGCTCCTCCTCCTCCGCTCGACCGGCGGCCACCACCCCCGCCGGCGCAGCCGCCGCCGAGCTCGCCGGACAAGACGCTCGCCGTGCCGCCGCCGCCGTTCCTGGAAGACGGTGGCGTCGCGGAGGCGGCTCCGCCGCCGCTCGACGAGAGACGCTTCCGCCACGACGTGGGGGTCGCGGAGGCGGCCCCGCCGCCCATCGACCGGTCCATCCGGCCCATCCCGGAGGCCCTCCAGGTGGTGACGGAGCCGCCCGTCCCGCTGCGCTACGGGCGTGAGCCGGCCGCGCAGCCGGCGACGCTCGCGATCGGAGGCGAGGCGTTGACGATCGGCGGCGAGGGCGCGCCCGTGACCGCCCGGCTGTCCGCGCTCCGGCGGACCTCGTCCGGCGTGCTGCTCCAGATCGAGTCGGATCGTCCCCTCACCGTGCACGACGGCGGGTCGGCGCAACCGGCGCCGCTGCGGGTGCTCTTCCGGGGCGGAAGCGCGCCCCGGCCGCTCGTCCTCGAGGACCCGGCGACCGGTGCACGCGTGCGCGTGAAGCTGGGGGCGAGGTGAGGGCCTCCTTCCGGGCGGCCCGTCTGGCCAGGTGCGGCGCGCTCCCTTCTTGATCTCGCGCAAGAAACCGGCCCGGCCCGGCCCGGCATGATGCTGGTTCGGCTCGACCGGGAATGCGTCGTCGCCCGTTCGCAGTGAAGCGCGAGGTGGTGGCCTCGACCTTCGACGAGCCCGCCACGCAGACGCGCAGGAGGTCCTCATGCCGGAGCGCCGACCCCCCTCCATGGACCGCGCGCGCACCGCGCTGCCCCCCGTCGCCGTCGCCGGCCTCGAGGGCGCGCCCCCGCCACTCCCGGCGGACGTCCTCGATCTCGTCCGCCGCGCCGCCGCACTCCCGAACGCGCTCGAGGTGATCG
The DNA here is from genome assembly GCA_035519395.1 of Anaeromyxobacteraceae bacterium. Classification (GTDB taxonomy): domain Bacteria; phylum Myxococcota; class Myxococcia; order Myxococcales; family Anaeromyxobacteraceae; genus Anaeromyxobacter. The sequence goes on from DATIWK010000116.1 coordinate 63,799, forward strand.
AGCGCGCGCCGCTCGAGTGCGCGTCCGTCCTCCTCCGCGCCCGGCCCGCCGACGTCGAGCGGGTGCGCGCCGCGCTCGGGGCGCCGCACGCCCGCGCCGCCGCCGCCGCGGCGCTCGCGCGCGCCGTGGTGGAGGGCGCGCGCGCGCCGGCGCCGGAGCCCCTGCGTCGCGCTCCACGGACCCCCGACGCGCTCGTGCGCGAGGCGGAGCGGACGCCGGCGGGCTTGCGGATCCTCGCGACCGCCTCGCCCGAGTGCGCCGCCATCGCCTTCTCCGTCCACCCCACCCTCGTGCTCGAGGCGCGGGCCCTCCTCGCGGCGCGAGGCGGCGTCCGCGACGGCGGGGAGGTCGCGCCGTGACCTCGCCCCCGACGTACCCGCCCTCGGCGACGGTGTGCGAGTGCTGGGCGCGCGACGGCCTGCAGTCGCAGCCCGTCGTCGTCCCCACGCCGCAGAAGATCGAGATGATCGACCGCATCACCGCGGCCGGCTTCCCGAAGGTCGAGGTGACCTCCTTCTCGAACCCGAAGCTCCTCCCGCAGTTCGCCGACGCGGCGGAGGTGCTGCGGGGGATCCGGCGCCGCCCCGGCGTGTCGCACGTCGTCCTCATGCCGAACGAGCGCGGGTTCGACCGCCTCGAGGAGTGTCAGAAGGAAGGGCACGGCGCCGAGGAGATCATCCTCATGATCTCGGCGAGCGAGCGGCACAACTGCCTCAACTTCCGGATGCCACACCGGGAGGCGATGGAGGAGCACGCGCGCATCGCGCGGCGCGCCCACGCGCTCGGCGTCCGGGTGATCGGCTGCGCGGGGACGGTGTACGGGTGCCCGGTGGCCGGGGACGTCCCGTTCCGCGACGTCGCCAAGATCGTCGGCTTCTACCTCGACGAGGGCGCCCAGACCATCATGCTCGGCGACACGACCGGCATGGCGAACCCGGGGCTGGTGCGGGAGCGGATCGGGGAGCTCCGGGCGGCGTTCCCCCGCGCCGAGCTGATCGCGCACTTCCACGACACGCGCGGCACGGGCGTCGTGAACTCGGTGACGGCGCTGGAGATGGGCGTCCGGTACCTCGACACCTCGCTCGGCGCCATCGGCGGCCAGCCCGCGACCGGCGCCGCGAAGTACTCCGCCGGGTTCACCGGCAACACGTGCACGGAGGACCTCGTCGCGCTCCTCGAGGAGATGGGGGTCCGCACCGGCGTGGACGTGGGCCGGATGATCGACGCGGGCCGCCGCGCCGAGGAGATCCTCGGCCAGCGCCTGCGCTCCAACGTCATCCGCAGCGGACCCGTCATCCACGAGGAGTCCTCGCCGGAGAAGGAGGCGGGGGTGGTGGCGCGGGCGGGGTAGGGGTCCGGCACCCGGCAGGCCTGCGGGCGCGCCTCGGCGCGATTCACCGGCCGCCGGCGAGCCGATCGCGGACCAGCCGGATGTGCTGCTTCAGCGTGTAGAGCGTCTGCGAGAACCGGAGGGGGACGCGAAGGCGGCCGGCGCTTCGCTCGAGGTCGTCGAGGCGCCGCAGCACGTCGGCCCGGGTCTCTTCCGCGCCGCCGTCCTCGATCTCGGTCTCGACGAGCTTCAGCCCCCGGTACAGCGCGATGACCCGCCGCTCCATCAGGAAGCGGTACGCGCCCGGGAGGAGGCGGGCGAGCGGCAGCGCGATCCCGATCAGGGGGATGAGCAGGATGAGCAGCCGCTCCGCGAGCACCGCTCCCCAGAAGGGAAGGTAGCGCTGCAGGAACGGGCGCCCCGTCTTGTAGAAATGGACGGCCTCGTCGGTGAGCGGGAAGTCGATCGACTCGGCGGCCGGGAACGCACCCGCTGCATGGAAGATCCCGGGCCGGGAGTGGATGCGCGACGCGGCATCGAGGAGCAGGTACTGGATGGCTTCGTGGAGCTCGCTCCGCACCACCAGGCTCGCCTTGGGAGCGATCAGCACGACGTCGCCGGGCGGCCGGTTGGCGACGAGGTCGCCGACGCCGGTCGGCAGGACCACCTTGGTGAGCTCCGGCTCCAGCGCCACGAAGGCGTCGGCCCTCCGGAAGCTGACGAGCGAGACCTCCGGCGCGGCCACGAGCCGCCGCACCACCGGGGAGTCCCAGTCCGCGACCAGCGCCATCGCGTCGATCTCGCCGCGGAGGATCCGCTCCGCCGCGTCGGCGGGTGGAAGGGCCAGCACCTCGGCCGCCCGCGTGTCGATCTGCGCGAGCGCGAACAGCTTGCGCGCCATCGCCCGCGTGCCGCTGCCCTCGGCGCCCAGCGCGAGGCGCTTGCCGGCCAGCCCCTCGACGGCCATCCCCCGGGACCCGGAGCGCTCGAACAGCCAGAACGGCTCGTAGGCGATGGTGCCGAGGCTCTCCAGCTCGGGCGCCTCCTGCGCGTGGACGAGGCCCGCGATGGCGAACCCAGCGCTCACGCCCGACCGCGCGTCGCGGAGCTTCGCCAGGTTCTCGGCGTCGCCGGCGCTCGACACGAGCCGCAGCTCGACGCCGGAGGCAGCCAGGATGGCGCGGTAGCGCTCGCCCAGGGTGGCGTAGGAGCCGCCCGGCGGGCCGGTCGCGAGGGTGATGGACCGGGGAGGGGCCCCTCGGGTCAGGAGTAGGAGGATCCCGATTGCGAACAGCGCAGCGGTGGCGAGCGCGAGAAGGAGAGGGCGCGATCGCCAGATGCTCTTCATCGTGGCAGGAGGATAGCCCCGATCGGCGGCGAAACACCCTCGCCCGCCAGGGCCCCGTCGGGTCGCCTGCGAGACCTGCGGATCGCCCTCCGCGCTCGAGGCGCTGCACCCGCCGGACGTCGCGTTCAGCGCCGCATGCGGTCTTGACGCCGAGTGACGGGCCGTCGAGCCAAGTCGGTGCTTCCCACGAAGGCTCCGTGCGCGGCGCATCGGTCGTCGAGGTGCGTGCGGCTACTCCAATGCCACACAACAAGGGAAATTCGTGGCTCGCGCGCTCTAATGCCCGTGCAGGCACGAGGAGGTCCTGCGCTATCGTCGGCTGACTGGAGGTGACCCCGTGGCCGTCACCCGACTTCGGATCGCGCTGTGGCTGGTCGTGCTGGGGTTCTCCACGAAGGTCCGGGCGGCGGTCCCCGTGATGACCACCACCGCCGCCTCCTCGATCACCTCGACGTCGGCCCTCCTGAACGGCTCCGGCAATCCGGGCGGGGAGTCGACGACGGGCTGGTTCCGCCTCGCAACGACGAACCCGGGGACCTGCACCGACACGTTCGGGACGCGCGTGCCCTCCACCAGCGGAACGGACCTCGGGTCGGGCAGCGCGGCGGTGGCGTACTCCATCACCGGCGCGGCGCTGCTCCCCGGCACCACGTACTACTTCTGCGCCATCGCCTCCAACGCCTCCGGGACGTCGTTCGGCGGGGTGATGTCGTTCACGACGCCCGCGGCGCCGGCGGTGACGACCTCGGCCGCTTCGGCGGTCGGGACCAGCCTCGCCACGCTGAACGCCTCGGCCAATCCGGGTGGCGCGAGCAGCACGGGCTGGTTCCGGTACGCGGCCACCAACCCGGGCAGCTGCAGCGACAGCTTCGGGACGCGCGCGCCGACCAGCAGCTTCAATGACTCGGCGCTCGGTTCCGGCACGAGCCCGGTGGGCTACTCTCGGGCGCTCGCCGGGCTGACGCCGGCGACGACCTACTACTACTGCGCCATCGCCACGAACTCGGTTGGTACGTCGTTCGGCGCGGTGCTCTCCTTCACGACGCTCGCGGCGGCGCCGACGGTGACGACCTCCGCGGCCTCCCTCATCACCTCGTCGTCGGCCAACCTCAACGGCTCGGCCAACCCGGGCGGCGACCCCACCACGGGCTGGTTCCGGTATGCGACGGCCAGCCCGGGCACGTGCAACGACACCTTCGGCACGCGCGCACCGGCGTCCGGCGGCTCGGCGCTCGGCGCGGGAGTGTCGACCGTGGCCTACACCCAGGGCGTCGTGGGTCTCTCGGCCGGGACGACCTATTATTACTGCGCCATCGCGCAGAACTCGGTGGGCACGGCGTTCGGCACGGTCCTCACCTTTGTGACGCCGCTGCTGCCGGCGGTCGCGACCGCGGCCGCCACCGCGGTCTCGAGCTCCACCGCGACGTTCAACGGGAGCGCGAACCCGAATGGCGTGGCGACGACCGGGTACTTCCGCTACGCGACGGTCAACCCGGGCACGTGCGACGACACGTTCGGCAGTCGCGCGCCGGTGTCCGGCGGCACGGCGCTCGGCTCGGGGGCGTCGAGCGTGGCCTACTCCCAGGCCGTCGCGGGGCTCTCGGCCGTCACGACCTACTACTACTGCGCCATCGGAACGAGCAGCGCGGGCACGTCGTTCGGCGCGGTGCTCTCGTTCACGACGGCGGCGGCAGCGCCGGCGGTGACGACGGTGGGCGTGGGCTACGGGTCCTCGTCCGCCACGCTGAACGGTTCGGCCAGCCCGGGCGGCGACGCCACCACGGGCTGGTTCCGGTACGCGACCGCCAGCCCGGGCACGTGCAACGACACGTTCGGCACGCGGGCACCGGCCGTGGGCGGCTCGGCCCTCGGCGCGGGCACATCGAGCGTGCCCTTCTCCCAGGGCCTCGCTGGCATCACGCCGGGGACGACGTACTACTTCTGCGCCATCGCCTCGAACTCGGTGGGGACGGCGTTCGGCGCGGTGCTCTCGTTCACGACGCTCGCGGCAGCGCCGGCGGTGGCGACCGCGGCCGCCACGGCGGTGGCGTCCACCGCCGCCACGCTGAACGGAGCAGTGAATCCGGGCGGCGCGAACACCACGGGCTGGTTCCGGTACGCGGCCACCGACCCGGGCACCTGCGACGACACCTTCGGGACGCGCGCGCCGGCCGCGGCCGGCTCGGCGCTCGGCGCGGGCACGTCGAGCGCGCCCTTCTCCCAGGGCCTCACCGGCCTCTCGCCGGGGGCGACGTACTACTACTGCGCCATCGCCTCGAACTCGGTGGGCACGTCCTTCGGCGTGGTGCTCTCGCTCACGACGCTCGCGCTGCCGCCGGCGGTGACCACGTCGGCCGCCACGGCGGTCGACAGCGCCGGTGCGACGCTGAACGGCTCGGCCAATCCGGGCGGCGACGCCACCACGGGCTGGTTCCGGTACGCGACCGCGAGCCCGGGCCCGTGCAACGACACGTTCGGCGTTCGCGCGCCGTCCGCCGGCGGCGCGTCGCTCGGCTCCGGCACCAGCGCGACTGGCTACTCCCAGGCGCTCACCACCCTGTCGCCAGGGACGACGTACTACTACTGCGCCATCGCCATGAACGCGGAGGGCACGGGCTTCGGTGCCATGCTGAGCTTCACGACGATCGCCGTGGCGCCGACGGCGACGACCTCCGCGGCCACCGCGGTCGCGTCGTCGTCGGCCACGCTCGACGGCTCGGCCAACCCGGGCGGCGCGAGCACCACGGGCTGGTTCCGCTATGCCACCACCGACCCGGGCGCGTGCAGCGACTCCTTCGGCACCCGCGCGCCGGCCAGCGGCGGCTCGGCGCTCGGCTCGGGCACGTCGAGCGTTGCCTTCTCCCAGGGCGTCACCGGCCTCTCGCCGGGGACGACGTACTACTACTGCGCCGTCGCCTCGAACTCGGTGGGCCCGGACTTCGGTGCCGTGCTGACCTTCACGACGGTCTCGGAGGCACCGGCGGTGACGACGGCGGCCGCCACGGCGGTCGCATCCACGTCCGCCACGCTGAACGGCTCGGCCGACCCGGGCGGCGCGGCGACGACCGGGTTCTTCCGCTACGACACGACCGACCCGGTCGTCTGCAACGACGCCTTCGGGACGCGCGCCCCGGCCGGCGGCGGCTCGTCGCTCGGCGCGGGGACGTCGGGCGTTCCGTTCTCCGAGGGCATCACCGGCCTCGCGCCGGCGACGACCTACCACTACTGCGCGATCGGCGAGAACGCCGCGGGCAAGCGCTTCGGCGATCTGCTCACGCTGACGACGGGCTCGGCGCCGCCCGCGGTGACCACGGCCGCTCCGACGGACGTGACCAACGACTCGGCGACGCTCAACGGGGCGGCGGTCCCGAACGGCGACGCGACCACCGGCTGGTTCCGGTACGCCGCTGCTGATCCGGGGGCATGCGACGACGCCTTCGGGACGCGGGCCCCGCCGACCGGCGGCAGCGCGCTGGGCGCCGGGACGCAGCAGGTCGCCTTCTCGTCGGCCCTCTCCGGGCTCGCCCGGGGGACCGCCTACTACTTCTGTGCGATCGCGGAGAACGCGCAGGGGACGTCGTTCGGGGCGGTCCAGACCGCCGTGCCCGGAACGACCTCGCCCGTCGTCACCACGGAGGTGGCGGCGGCGATCAGCGGGAGCGGCGCGACCCTCGCCGGCACCGCCGCCCCGAGAGGCGCCGCCGCCGTCGGCTGGTTCCGGTACGGCGACGCCGTGCCGTCCTCCTGCGACGACTCCTTCGGTGTCCGGGCGCCCGCGACCGGCGGCACATCGCTCGGCGCCGGCGCGTCGCCCGTGCCGTTCGAGGAGCCCATCGCGGGGCTCGAGCCGAACCTGACGTACTACTACTGCGCCGCCGCCGCGAACGTCGGTGGGGCGACCTTCGGTGAGGTCCGTTCCTTCGACACGGCCTCGCTGCCGCCGGTGGTCACCACCGTCGCGGCGACCGTGGGAGCGGACGGGGCGGTGACGCTGGAAGGGCTCGCGAACCCCAGGGGGACAGAGACCACCACCTGGTTCCGCGTCGGCGCGGCGAACCCGGGAAGCTGCGACGACGCCTTCGGCACTCGCTGGCCGCAGGCCGGCGGCACGGTCGTGGGCGCGGGCCGGGCGAACGTCCACTACGCCGAGGTCGCCACCGGGCTTCCTCCGGGCAACTACTTCGCATGCGCGATAGGCTCCAACTCCGCCGGTCCGGGCGTCGGGGAGGTCGTGGCCTTCGAGATCAAGCCGCCTTCCTCGGGCGGTGGGGGCTGTGGGTGCGGAACCGGCTCCACGTCCCGCGGAGGCACGTTCGCGGTCCTGGCGCTCGCCGCCCTGCTGCTCGGCGTGTCGCCGCGACCGACCGCGCGGGCCGCTCGGCGCTGGCGGTGGTGATTGTGACGGCCACCGAGCCGTGAGGGGGCCCCGCGGACGGGGCTGGCGAAGCTCGAAACGGGGCTGGCGGCGCGCCGGACGGGGCCACCAACCCACCGGGGCGGGAGGTTTCCGGGACGCTCGACCGTTCCACGGTCGGCCGCGCCAGGGCGCCCGCGCGTCGCGGCGCCGGCGCGGCACGGAGGATTCCATGAGACTCCACGCGTGGTGTCTGGCGGCGGTCGTTCCGCTCGCGGCCAGCTGTGCGCACACACGGAAGGAAGCGAAGGCCGAGGCGCCCCCGCCGGCGCCGGTGGCCGCGGTGACGCCGCCGCCGGCGCCGGTCGCGCCGCCCGCGGTGATGCCCGCGGCACCGGAGGAGAGGACCTGCACCGGCGATGCGCAGTGCGACGCCAGCGAGCTGTGCGTCGCCTCGAAGTGCATCGCGATCACGGCGGGGGTCGCGGAGTGCACCACCCCGAGCGTCCACTTCGACTTCGATCGCGCCGACCTTCACCCGGCCGACCTGCCGGAGCTCCAGCGCGCCGCGCGGTGCCTGAAGGCCTTGCCGCCGGAGCGGACCCTGGTGGAGGGCAACTGCGACGAGCGGGGCACGGTCGAGTACAACCTGGCGCTCGGCCTGCGCCGCGCGCACTCGGTGACGAAGTACCTCGAGGACGTCGGCGTCCCGGCCGCGCAGCTCCAGGCGGTGAGCTACGGGAAGGAGCTCCCGGTCTGCACGACGTCGGCAGAGTCCTGCTGGGCGCAGAACCGGCGCGCCGACGTCTCCCGCGGGGCGGAGCCCAAGGACGTGACGGCGATGATCCGCGCCGACGAGCGGCGCGAGCGGATTTCCGAGGCCGGTGCCTCCGGGTCGCAGGCGGCGGCCGCGCGCCGGCCGGCCCAGGTGCGTCGCGGCGCCGCGCAACCCGCCGAGGCGCCGAGGAAGTGACGCCGAGGCCAGGGCGGACCGTGGGCGAGAAGTCCGGCAAGCCGTTGCTCGTCGTGGTCCGCCCCGGGACGAACCCGCGCCGGTCGGGCCAGCTCCTGCGGTGGCTGCGGTGGCTGCTCCCGACGGCGCTCCTGGTGGTGGCGCCGGCCGCGCCGCCGCTCGGCGACGCCTACGACGTCATCACGGTCGACGCCGACGCGGTCGAGTCGGGGCCGCTCTCGCTCGCCGATGCGATCGCGCGCGATCGGTCGAGGGCGGCGCGTGAGGCGCCGCCGGGGGATCGAGGTCCCGACGAGGAGCCGTGACGGGCACGGTCGGCGTCGCTCCCGGCCGCGCCGCGACGACGGCGGCGACCTTCTCGAAGGTCTCCCACCAGCGCGTCGTCGCGGCCACCCCGAACGCGTCCTCGACGACCGCGTTCGGGAACAGGGGCCGGCCGGGCCGCCGGCGGCAGCGCCCCAGCTCGAACGGCCCCGCGACACGCTCGACGCGGGTCGTCGCCCCCGGTGGAGCGTCGATCACTCGCCCTCGAACTTGAAGGACACCTTGAGCTTCGCCCGGTACGCGACGATCTTGCCGTTCTCGAGGTGCATGTCGAGCGACAGGACCTCCGCGACGCGCAGGTCGCGCAGCGACTTCGACGCCTGGCCCACCGCGTTCGCGGCCGCCTTCTCCCACGACTCCGGGCTCGAGCCCACGAGCTCGATGACCTTGTACACGCTGTTCGGCATGGGTTCCTCCGTTTGGCGCGCTCTCGACACCTACAGCACGGCCGAGCCGGGCAAGAGGCACAAGCGTCCAGTTGGGGGATGCCCCGATGCAGCCAGTCCGCTGGAAGGTGCGCGTGGACTCGAACCCCTGGCCTCCAGCGCGACAGGCAGTAAAACGCGCCGGCAGGACTCCTGGTTGCCAGCCGTTGTAAGCTCCGCGGGATGCCCTTCGCGCGGATCGCCATCGCGGTCGCCGTGCTCACTGCCTCCAGCGGTTGCTGGAGCAGCTCATCCCTCGAGATCTCCGAGACGCATGAGCTGACCCCGATGGGCTCGCAGCTGCAGATCGGCGTGGGGCTCCGGGCCGAGTTCGCGGTGCACGTGGAGTGGCAGAAGGACTACTGGGTGTGGTGGCAGGAGAGGGGCGAAGCTCTCCCGGAGGCGCTCACGGTGACGAGCCAGTCGCAGGGGCTGATCGAGGTGCTCCCCGCCGGCGCCACCGAGATCGGCGGCCGCCTGGAGCCGGGCAATCCCAGCCCGAACGCCGACCTCGTCCACTTCACGCCTTCGGTGGCGGGGGCGGGCGGGCTCACCTTCGACGATCCGTCTGCTGATAGCCGGAAGGTCGTCTCCTTCGATGCCCGGACCGTGGACGACGTCCGCTGGGGGAACTTCGACGCCGTCGAACCGCACGTCTTCGTGGGCAGCACGATGCTGTTGTCTCCCTGGTACCGGAGCTCGGGGGACAGCTTGCTGGGTTCCGCGGACCTCGGGCTGATCGGCCCCGCCGGCTCCGCGACGACGCTGACCCGGCACGAGTCCTCGGGAGGCCCCAGCTTCTCGATCGCCGTCGGGCCATCGCCCTATGCGTTTCAGGTGACGACGCCAGCGATCGACGCGCCGCTCACCGTCCACGTGGTCACCGATGACGCGATCCAGGGGATCGGCCTCGTCTTCTTCCAGGCGGCGGGCGTGGAGGTGCGGGTCGGAGCGACAGTCCTGGTGGTCGTCGATCCGCTCGACGCCCAGGGCTTCAAGATCCTGGGCACGCCGCAGGCGCACCCATCCATCTCGCTGAGCAGCGCCGCCGTCTCGCTGGCCATGACGTCGGACGACGCGTTCTGGCTCGAGGGCGAGAGCGCAGGCGACGTGGTGGCGACGATCACCTGGGCGGCGGCCACCCGTCAGGTGACGATCCACGTGACGCAATGACCGCCTGAGGCGCGGGCCGAGCTCTGGGGCGCGCGCAAGGTGTTCGGCTCGTCAGCCAAAGGGGCTCGGCGACGAGCCAAGAGTACTCGCGAACGGCGACGTTCCGCCCGGCTCACTTCGCCGGTGGAACCTTCACGGCCCACGCGAACCAGAACGCCCGCGGGCGCCCCGAGGCGTCGGCGCCGGGCCTGAGCGGGCCGGAGAGGACGGCGCGCCGCGCGGCCTCCACGTCGCGCGCGGCGTCGAAGGAGACCG
>DATIWK010000117.1:0-8971 GCA_035519395.1 Anaeromyxobacteraceae bacterium
TCTTCAGCACCTTCCCCATCGCGTTCCGCGGCAGCTCGCCGACGAAGTGGACGTGCTTGGGGACCTTGTAGCCAGCGAGCTGCTTCTTGAGCGCACCGATCACCGCGCCGGCATCGAGGGCCGGATCCCGCCGCACCACCACCGCCGTCACCGCCTCGCCGAGGTCGTGGTGGGGGACGCCGATGACCGCCGACTCGAGCACGCCGGGCAGCGCGTCGATGGCCAGCTCGATCTCCTTCGGGTACACGTTGTAGCCGCCGGAGATGACGAGGTCCTTGGCGCGCCCGACGATGCTCACGTAGCCGTCGGCGTCCACCACCCCCAGGTCCCCGGTGCGGAACCAGCCGCCGGGCGCGAACTCCTCCGCGGTCTTCTCGGGGTTCCTCCAGTAGCCCTTCATGATGGCCGGACCGCGGATCTGGATGACGCCGGTCTCGCCGGCCGGGAGCGGCCGATCGGCGTCGTCGGCGATGCGCAGCTCGACGCCCTCCACCGGCCGTCCCACGCTCCCCGGCCGCCGCTCCCCGTGGAGCGGGTTGGAGCAGATCACCACCGCCTCGGTCATGCCGTACCGCTCCAGCGGCACCTGGCCGGTCCGCTCGGTGAACGCGCGGCTGGTCTCCGCGAGGAGCGGCGCCGACCCCGAGACGAACAGGCGGACGTTCCCGGCCGCGGCCCGGTCGAAGCGCGGCGAGTCGAGGAGGCGCGTGTAGAAGGTCGGCACGCCCATCAGCACCGTCGCGCGCGGCAGGGCCTCCACCAGCCGGTCCACGTCGAGCCGGCGCTGGAAGAGCATCCGGCTGCCGGAGAGGAGCGCGCAGTGGGCCGAGATGAAGAGGCCGTGCGTGTGGAAGAGCGGCAGCGCGTGGAGGAGCACGTCGCCGCGGCCGAACCCCCACGCCCGCGCGATGGCGCGCCCGTTCTGCGACAGGTTCCGGTGCGTGAGCATCGCGCCCTTGGGGCGGCCGGTGGTGCCGGAGGTGTAGAGGATCGCGGCCAGGTCGTCGGGCGCGCGGGCGGTGGTGGCGAACGCCGCCGGCTCCAGCGCGGCGCGCTCCCCGAGGGAGCCGCGGCCGTCCGCGTCGAGGGTGAGGCACGCGCCGACGCCGCAGGCGTGCGCCAGCGACGTCCGGCCCTCCGCCACCGACGGGTCCACCACCAGCACGCGGGGCTCGGCGTCGCGCAGGAGGTACTCCAGCTCGGCCGGCTGGTAGGCGGTGTTGAGCGGCAGGTAGACCGCCCCCATGCGGACCACCGCCAGGTAGAGGCAGTAGTGCTCGGGCGACTTCTCGAGCTGCGCCGCCACGCGGTCGCCGGGGGTCACCCCGCACGCCGCGAGCACCCGCGCGTAGCGGGCGGTGAGCGCCAGCATGCCGCCGTAGGTGAGCGCGCGTCCGTCGTCGTTCTCGATGAACGGCGCCGCCGGATCCGCGAGCCCCTCGACGACCGAGAAGAGGTTGCCTCCCATGCCGACCTTCCCTCCACCGCGCGGGCCCGCCGCGCGCAGGATCACAGGCCCAGGTACGCCGCCCGGATGTCCGGGCTGCAGAGCAGCTCGCGGCTCGCCCCGGCGAGCTTGGGGCGCCCCGTCTCGATGACCACGCCCCGGTCCGCCAGCTCCAGCGCCTTGCGGAGGTTCTGCTCGACGAGGAGCAGGGTCATTCCCGCCGCGTGCAGCTCGGCGAGCTTGGCGAAGACCTGGTCCACCAGCACCGGGGCGAGGCCGAGGCTGGGCTCGTCGAGCATGAGCAGCCGGGGCTCGCTCATGAGCGCGCGCCCGATGGCGCACATCTGCTGCTCGCCACCCGACAGGCTGCCGGCCGCCTGCCGGCGCCGCTCCGAGAGGCGCGGGAACAGCGCGTAGACGCGCCCCAGGTTGCGCGCCGCGTTCCGCCGCGCCGCCCTGGCGTACGCGCCGAGCAGGAGGTTCTCCTCCACCCCGAGCTGCGGCCACAGCTCGCGCCCCTCCGGCACCAGCGCGATCCCGAGCGCGGCCCGGTCCGCGGCCGGCACCCGCGAGAGCGGCTCGCCCCGCCAGCGGATCTCGCCGCGCCGCGGCGCGAGCAGGCCGGTGATGGTCCGGAGCGTGGTGGTCTTGCCGGCGCCGTTCGAGCCCAGCAGCGCGACGATCTCCCCCTCGCGCACCTCGAGCGACATGCCGTGGAGCACCTGCACGTCCCCGTAGGACGCGTCCACCTCTCCCAGCTCGAGCAGCGCCGTCACGGGTGCACCTCCGCGGCCGCGCCGCTGCCGAGGTAGGCCTCGACCACGTGGGGGTCGCGCACCACCTCGGCGGGCGAGCCCTCGGCGATCTTCCGGCCGTAGTCGAGCACCGCGACGCGGTCGGACAGGGCCATCACCGCCGCCATCACGTGCTCGATCATCACCACCGTGACGCCCCGCTGATCGCGGATCTCGCGCACCAGGCCGGCCAGGCGCTGCGCCTCGGCGGGGTTGAGGCCGGCGATGACCTCGTCGAGCAGCAGGACGCGCGGCCCGGTGGCGAGGGCGCGCGCCAGCTCCACCCGCTTCCGCCCCGCGAGCGTCAGCGTGCCGGGGTGGTCGGCGGCGCGATCGGCGAGCCCGACGAACGCCACCACCTCCTCGGCGAGGGCGCGCGGGTGCGACCCGCTCCGCGCCGCGCCGCGGAGCGCCGCCACCGTGACGTTCTCGAGCACCGTCAGGTTCCGGAAGGGGCGGACGATCTGGTGGGTGCGGGCGATCCCCGCCGCCACCACCCGGTGGGCGGAAAGCCCGCTCACCTGTCGCCCGTCGAGCCAGACCCGGCCCGACGTCGGCGCCAGCGAGCCCGCCATCAGCGCGAAGAGCGTGGTCTTCCCGGCGCCGTTCGGGCCGATGACGCCGAGGATCTCCCCCTCCTCGACCGCCAGGTCCACGCCGTCCACGGCGGCCAGCCCGCCGAAGCGCTTCACCAGCCGCTCTGCCCGGAGCACCGGCACCGATCACCTCGCCTCGCTCGCCGGCCGCCCAGGCCGGGCGGCGGAGGACCCGAGCGCGAGGTCCGGCCGGGCGCGGTACCCGAAGCGCCTCGCGACCCGCAGGGCCACGCCGGTGAGCCCCAGCGGCTCGAAGAGGATGATGAGGATGAGCAGGCCGCCGTAGAGCCCGAGGTAGAGCTGCGGGTACGAGGCCACCAGCCATTGCCGGAGCGCCACGAACACCACGGCGCCGAGCACGGGCCCGAAGACCGAGCCGACGCCCCCGATCACGGCCATCAGCACGAACGAGATGGAGCGGTCGAACCCGAACAGGTCGTTGGGCTCGACGAACGCGAAGAACGACGCGGAGAGCCCGCCGGTCGCGCCCGCCACCGCCGCCGACAGCGCCAGCACCACGTCCTGGCGCAGCGCCGTCGGCACGCCCGCGTCCGCGGCGGCCTCCACGTCCGACTTGATGGCGAGCAGCTCGAGCCCCAGCGTCGAGCGCCGGATCAGGTGCGACGCGGCGGCGACCAGGGCCAGCAGGCCCAGGGCCCACCAGTAGAGCCGCGCCTTGAGATCCGGGTCGATGGGGAGGGAGAGGCCGGATGCACCTCCGGTGAAGCCCTCGAGGTACGTGAACACGATCCGCGACGCCTCCCCCAGGCCGATGGTGGCGATGGAGAAGTACGGCCCGCGCAGCCGCAGGATGGGGTAGGCGCCCACGGAGAACAGGCCCGCGGCGGCGGCGCCGGCCGCCCACGCCACCCAGGGCGGGATGGACTCGTGCAGGAGGACGCGCGCGGCGACGAACCCGCCGAAGCCGAAGAAGGCGGCGTGGCCGAAGCTCACCTGCCCGAGGTAGCCGCCCATCCAGTTCCAGGCGAGCGCGCCGGAGATGGCGAGGAACGTGAGGGTGAGGAGGTTGTGCGTGTACGGGTCGAGCGCCACGGGCAAGACGGCCAGGACCACCACCGCCACGGCCAGGCCGGCGGCCACGCGGCCGGAGAACCACGCGGGCAGCGGCCGGCGCCGACCCCCGGTCATCCCAGCACCCGCTGGCCGAAGAGCCCGCCGGGGCGGAGCACCAGGACCACCACCAGCATCACGAACCCCACGGCGGAGGTGAGGTAGGCGGGCAGCACCAGGATCGAGTACGCCTCCACCGAAGCGAGGATCAGCGCCGCGACGCCGGTGCCGGCGATGCTCCCCAGCCCGCCCAGCACCACCACCACGAACGACTTGAGCAGCTCGCTCGAGCCGAACGCCGGGTTGAACGAGAAGAGCGTGGCGGAGAGGAGCCCGGCCAGGCCGGCCAGGGCGGTCCCGAGGCCGAAGGTGAGGGCGTAGACCCGCTCGACGTCGATCCCCACCAGCGTGCAGCTGTCCGCGTTCTGCGCGACGGCGCGGATGGCCCGGCCGGCGTAGGTGTGGCGGAGCAGCAGGTGGAGCGCCAGCGGCACCGCCACCGCGATGCCGAACACGGCGAGCCGGTTCACCGGGAGCCAGGTCCCCAGGAACGGGACCGCGCGCGTCGAGTACCCGGTGCGGATCACGTGGTCGTCGCCGGTGAAGAGCAGGTACGCCACGTTGCGCAGCACCAGCCACACGCCGAAGAGGAGCAGCAGCGACTGCGGCCCTCCGGCGGCGCCGCGGGGGAGGTGCCGGACCAGCAGGACGTACACGCCCACGCCGAGGACGAAGCTCCCCGCCACCACCAGCGGCAGCGAGAGGTACGGGTCGAGCCCCAGCGCCCGGTGCAGCACCCAGCCGGCGTAGGCCCCGGCCATGATCACCCCGGCGTGGGCCAGGTTCACGACGCGCAGGACGCCGTAGACGAGCCCGAGCCCGTACGCCATGGCGGCGTAGAGCCCCGCGAGCAGCACGGCGGAGACGGCGAGGTCGACCAGGCGCTGCATCAGCGCGGGCACCGCGGATTCGGCGCGACGCCCTTCGCGGTGGCGACCTCGGGCGGGAACACGATGGGGGCGGTGCCGTCGGGCATGTTCTGCTGCACGACGAAGGTGTTCTGCGCCTGCTGGCCGTGATCCGCCGGGAACTCCAGGGTTCCACCCGGCAGCAGGGACGGGATCTTCAGCGCCGCGAGCCTGTCGCGCACCGCCTTGCGATCCAGCGTGCCGGCCTGCTCGATGGCGGTGAAGAGGGCGCGGGCGGACTCGTAGGCGAGCGCCTGGAACCACTCCGGCTCCTTGTGGTACCGGGCCTGGAACGCGTCCACGAAGACCTTCGCCTGCGGGTTGGTGCGCGCGAGCTGCGCGTTCCACCAGACCGAGGAGAGGACGTAGTCGACGTTCGCCTGCCCCAGCGCGTCGACGGCGGCCTTCTCGCTCCCGCGCGCCCCGTAGCTCTCGGCCTTGTTGCACATGGCGGCGCCGATGTACTGCCGGTGCATGGTGATGTAGTCGGGCAGGTGGGCGTCCACCAGGAACAGGTCCACGCCGGCCGCCTTCACCTTCCCCAGCAGGGCGCTGAAGTCCTTGCCGCTCAGCTCGAACGAGTCGTCTACCAGGATCTGGTAGGCGTCCTTCCGCTTGCCCACGAAGTCCGAGACGCCCTTGCGGAAGTCCTTGCCATGGGCGGTGTTCTCCCAGAGCAGCGCGATCCTGGCGGGGCGCGGCAGGCGGCCCGCCTTCTGCTCCGCGTCGATCCAGGACATGAGCGTGTCGCCGAGCAGCTCCACCGGCGCGATGAGGCCGAAGAGGTACTTGTAGCCGCGGCGGTAGATGTCGGTCGCCCCGCCGCCGCCGTTCACGTAGGGCACCCGGTTCTGCTCGGCCACGCCGCTCTGCGCCTGCACCAGGTGGCTCGCGTAGGTGCCGAGCAGGAAGTCCACCCGGTCGGAGTTGATGAGCCGGTCGGCGAGGCTCACCGCCGTCGCCTGCGTGCTGGTGTCGTCCTGGAGGAGGAGCTGGACGGGGACCTTCGTCCCGCCGACCTGCAGCCCGCCGCGGGCGTTCGCCTGCTCGAAGGCCAGGTCGTAGCCCTCCTTGAAGAACCCGCCGATGCGGGCCTCCGCGCCGGTGAGCGGCAGCGTCGCGCCGATCTTCACCGGGCGGGCGCCACCTCCCCCCTGGGCCCGCGCCGCGGCGGGGGATCCGAGGAGCAGCGTGGCGGCGAGGAACAGCCGGAGGACGGCCGGGCGTGGGGTCATCGTGGCTCCCTGCGCGCTTCACGTTGGGTGCGCGCACGTCGGAAGAGGATCGAGTCGGTGGCTCGCTCTTAGGGGGCGGCCCGGGCCCTGTCAAACGCCCTTTCGCGACGACGCAGCGCGGCGTCCCCGATGGGCTCGCTCCCGGGGTGCACGCGGCCCGCGATTATGAGGAGGGTACCCCATGGACGGAGAACGCCTCATCGCCCTCGCCATCCCGTTCTTCTTCCTCTTCATCGGGATGGAGCTGCTGGTGGCGCGCGCCCGGCGGCGCCGCGTCTACCGGCTCGCCGACGCCTTCGGGGACCTCGGCTGCGGCATGGCGCAGCAGCTGGCGCTCGTGTTCGCGGGTGCCGCGCTGCTCGCGGTCTACGCCTGGGTGCACGCCCGGTGGCGCCTCCTCACCCTCGACGCGCGCTCGCCCGCACCGTGGCTCCTCGCCTTCGTGCTCGTGGACTTCCTGTACTACTGGTGGCACCGCGCCAGCCACCGCGTGAACCTGCTCTGGGCCGCGCACGTGGTGCACCACCAGAGCGAGGACTTCAACCTGGCGGTGGCGCTCCGGCAGGCGGTGGCGACGAGCTTCACCTCGCTCCCCTTCTACCTGCCGATGGCGATCCTGGGCGTTCCGCCGGTCGTCTACGCCGCGACGGTGTCCCTCTCCACGCTCTACCAGTTCTGGATCCACACCGAGCTGGTGGGGAGACTCGGCCCGCTGGAGTGGGTGCTCAACACGCCCTCGCACCACCGGGTCCACCACGCGGTCAACCCCCGGTACCTCGACCGGAACTACGCCGCGACGCTCATCGTCTGGGACCGGCTCTTCGGCACCTTCGCGCGGGAGCGCGAGGCCCCCGTGTACGGCACGGTCGAGCCGCTCGCGAGCTTCAACCCGATCTGGGCGCAGGTCGCCTACTGGGTCGCCCTGGCGCGGAAGGCGGCGACGCTGCCGCGGCGGACCGATCGCCTCCGGCTGTGGGTGATGCCGCCGGACTGGAACCCGACCGGCGGCGGAGCGGCGCACGCCGGGGTCGAGGCGCGCCCCAAGCACGAGTCGGGCGCCCCCGCCCGGGTCCGCTGCTACGTCCTCGCCCAGCTCGTGCCTGCGGTGATCGCGACCTTCCTCTCCATCTGGTGGCAGGCCGAGGCACCGCGGCTCACGCTCGCCGCCGCCGCGGCGCTGGTCGGGTGGGCCCTGGTGTCGCTCGGCGGACTCCTCGACGGGCGCCGCTGGGCGATCCCCTCCGAGGTCGCGCGCCTGGCGGTGACGGCCGCGGCCGTCGTCGTGATAGCCCGCTGATGGCCCACGACCCCTACGCCTCGCTCCGGTTCGGCGAGTACCGCGCCTTCCTCGGCGCGATGGGCGCCACGTTCGTGGCGACGCAGGTGCAGAGCGCCGTCCTGGGGTGGCAGGTCTACGCGCTGACGAGGGATCCGCTCTCGCTCGGCCTGGTCGGCCTGGCGGAGGCGCTCCCGTTCCTCGCGCTCACGCTCGTGGGTGGCTGGGCCGCCGACCGCGTGGACCGGCGCGCGCTCTCGCTCGCGAGCCTCTCCGCCGTCGGCGCGAGCGGCGCGGCGCTCCTCGCGCTCAGCCTGGGATCGCCCGCCTCCCCGGTGCCCTTCTACCTCGCCCAGGCGCTCGCCGGAGTGGGGCGGGCGTTCTTCCGGCCCGCCTCCAGCGCCCTCGGGACAGAGCTGGTGGACCGCGCCCACTACCACAACGCCGCGACCTGGCGGTCGTCGGTGCTCCAGACCGCCATGGTGGCGGGGCCCGCGCTCGGCGGCGGCCTCATCGCGCTCGGCGGGCCGCGGCTCGCCTACGGCGTGGTGGTGGGGCTGACGGTGACGGGGTTCGCGGCCCTGGCCGGGATCGCACCGCGCCCGCGCGCCGCGCCCGCGGGCGGCCGCCTCCTGGTCCAGCTCGCCGACGGCGTGCGCTTCGTCCTCGCCCAGCCGGTCCTCCTCGGCGCGATGACGCTCGACCTGTTCGCGGTCCTCTTCGGCGGCGCGACCGCGCTCCTGCCCGTCTTCGCGCGGGACGTGCTGCACGTGGGCGAGGTGGGGTTCGGCTTCCTGCGCGCGGCGCCGGCGCTCGGCGCGGTGGCCATGTCGCTCGCGCTGGCCCGCTTCGGCCACTTCCGGCGCGCCGGGCGCACCCTGCTGTGGTGCGTGGCGTTCTTCGGCCTCAGCTGGATCGCCTTCGCGCTCTCCCGGTCCTACGCGCTCTCGCTGGCGCTCCTGGTGGTGGGCGGCGCGCTCGACAGCGTCTCGGTGGTGCTGCGCACGACGCTCGTCCAGCTCTGGACGCCCCACGAGAAGATGGGACGGGTGTCCGCCGTGAGCGGGTTCTTCATCGGCTCCTCGAACGAGCTGGGCGCGTTCGAGAGCGGCGTCGCGGCGAAGCTGCTCGGCACCGTGCCGTCGGTGGTGTTCGGGGGCGCCATGACCCTCGCGACGGTGGCGGCCGTCGCCTGGCGCGCCCCCACCCTGCGGCGCCTGGAGCGGCTCGCGCCGGTCGAGCGCGCCCCGTCCCCGGCCCCCGCCCCGTAAGCGCCTCGGCCGCCGGCAGCCGAGGCGCTTACCTCCCCTCCGTGCCCTTCGCCGCAGGCCTCCACCACCTCGACTGGGAGCCGCCCGGCGCGTCGGGGCCGCCGCTGCTCCTCCTGCACGGCGCCGGGGGCTCGCACGCGCACTGGCCGCCGGCGCTCCGCGAGCTGCCGGGCCGCCGGGTGATCGCGATCGACCTGCCGGGGCACGGCGCGTCGCCGGCTCCGGGGCGCACGTCCGTCGCGGCGTACGCGGAGGGGGTGCTCGCCCTCGCCGACGCGCTCGCCCTCCCCTCCTTCGTCGCGGTGGGCCACTC
>DATIWK010000118.1:0-12198 GCA_035519395.1 Anaeromyxobacteraceae bacterium
GCCTCGGCGCGGCGTGCCCCCGACGTCGCGAGGCGCAGCCCATGGGTCGCGCGGTTCAGGGCGATCCGCTCCGGATCCCGCAGCAGCGGCTCCGGAGGGGGCGGCGGCGGCCAGGAGCCTCCCTCGCACCCGGCCACGATCGCCGCGCGAGCCGAGGCGACCGGCGCCTCGTCGAGACCCCACAGCTCCACCGCGCCGGCTGCGGGATCGCCGGACGGCGGGAGCGTGGCCCCCGCGACGGCGAGGTCGAGCAGCGCGCTCCACTCGGCCGGGGCGATCCGCGCCCCGCCGCGGCCGGTGAGCGCGAGGGCGCTGGCGACGCCGTCCGCAGCCTCCGAGAGGCGCGCCACGGCGGCGAGGTCCCGCGCCGCGAGCGCCGCCTCTCCCCGCGCCGCGCGGCGGCGGACCCCGGTGGCGTCCAGGAAGCTGCCCAGCCGCGCCGCGTGCTGGCGTCCGGTCGCGGCCGTCCCGAGGGACCGCAGGAGCGCCGCGAGCGCCTCGAGGGAAGCCGAGGCCCGCGCCAGGTCCGCCCGCTCGCGCGACGCGGTGATCGCGTCCGCACGATGCCGGAGCGCCTCGGCGGGCGCGAGGCGCCCCTCGAGCGCACCGGCCCGATCGAGCATCGGTCCGAGCACGGCCGGGAGCCCGGGCGCGAGCCAGCCCGCCGCCGCGATCCGCTCCGCCCGCGCTCGCGAGAGGCCCGAGGCCGCCGCGCCGAGCGCGTCCAGCACGGCGGCGACCGGCGGCGCCTCGGCGAGCGGAGCGCCGCGGCCGGCCGCGAAGGGGACGCCGGCCTCGGCGAAGGCGGCGGCGAGCGCGCGCGCCGAGCGTCGGGGCGACGGCGCGAGCACCGCCACGTCGTCCGGCGCCACGCCCTCCTCGACCAGCCGCGCCGCGAGCGCCGCGACGGCGGCGGCCTCCCCCTCCTCGCCCGCCCCCGTCGCGGCGAGGACGCGGCCGCCCTGCGCGGCGGCGGGCGCCATGCCGCCGGCGAAGGCTGCGAGGAGCGCCGCCGGGAGGGGCGACCGCGCGTCGGCGTGCGCCAGCACCACCTCGATCTCGCGCCGCGCGCCGAGGTCGTGCAGGCCCTCGAGGCGGCGCAGCAGCGGCTCCGCCGGAGCGCACAGCTCCGGCCGCTCGGGGACGTACGGCGCGTGCACGCGCGTCCTCCGGGAACGGGACGCGAGCGCGGCGAGCAGGTCCCACTCCGCGGGGGCGAGCGCCACGAACCCGTCCACCACCAGCAGGTCGAGCCGGCGCCACTCGCGCGCGGCGCCGCGACGGACGGCGCCCGCCGCCTCCCGCGCCGCCGCGGCGCGGTCGAGCACGCCGAGGGACTCGATCCGCGCCTCGAATCCCTCGAGCGCAGCGGAGAGCCCTTCGAGCCGCGCGACGGCAGCGCCCGAGAGCCCGGCGGCCGCCCGCCGCGTGTCCGCCGGCGCGATCTGCGCGCGCCGCAGCTCCGCGATGCTGCGCGCCAGCGCGGCCCCGAGCCCGCTCCCCGGCTGCGCGGCGGCGAGCGCCCCACCGGCGGCCCGGCCGGCCTCCGCGGCGAGGATCGCCTCGGCGAGCGGCGGCAGCACCGGCCGCGGATCGCCCGCGGAGGCGAGGACCGCCGGCGCGAGCGCCTCGAGCGTCGCCACCGCGGGCCCGAGCAGCACGCCGTCCTGGGCGTCGCACAGCCGGCGCGCGCCGCGGGACGCCGCGAGCGCGGTGGGGACGAGGCAGAGGATGCGCACCGGCCGACATTACAGGGGGAATCTGACGGACGGAGACGCGGGGGAGGTGGTCGGCCGCGGAGATCCCGGTCGAGGTCGCGGTCAAGGTCGAGGTCAAGGTCGCCGTCGAGGTCGCGGTCGGGGCGGCGCCGGGTCGCTGTCCGCCTACTCCTCGCGGTACACCGCGAGCGACCCCTCGTTCTCCCACACCTCGACCTTCGACACCCTCACCCGCCCGCCGTCTAACGCCTCGAGCCGCCGGTTGGCCTCGACGTAGAAGAAGCGGGCCAGGTTCTCCGCCGTGGTGTTCAGCTCGTCGAACGGAGCGATCTCGTTCACGTTCTGGTGGTCGAACCGCGCGCCGACCTCGGCGACGAGCCGCTGCAGATCCGCGAAGTCCACCACCATCCCGATCCGGTTCAGCTCGGAGGCGCGCGCGTGGACCCGGACCCGCCAGTTGTGGCCGTGCAGCCGCTCGCACTTGCCGCCGTGCAAGCGGATCTGGTGCGCGGCGCTGAAGACGAAGTCCTTCGCGATCTCGTAGACGGGACGCCCCATGACGGGCGCAATATATCCGCCCCGGGCAAGCGGTGCACCAGGGGCCGACCGCGGGCCGCGCCGGGGCGAAGGCCACGGGTCCGAACCCAGACGCGGCCGCCGCTCTCGAAGGGAAGAGGAGACACCGATGGGCGGACACGACCACCGACACGGACCGGGGGGCGGCCACGCCCACGGCGGGCGCGATCGGCTCGGCAACCCCGAGTACCTCGCCGAATACCTCGCCAAGCTCGAGGACCCGGAGCGCCTCGCCTGGCAGAAGCCGGACCAGGTGGTCGCCTCCCTCGGCCTCGTGCCCGGGGGCGTCGCCTGCGATGTCGGGGCCGGCCCCGGCTACTTTGCGATCCGGATGGCCCGCGCCGTCGGGCCGGCGGGGCGCGTCCACGCCATCGACGCGGAGCCTCGCATGATCGCGCTGCTCGAGCAGCGCGTCCGCCAGGCCGGGCTCGGGAACGTCCACCCGCTGCTCGCGGAGGACGGCGCGGGGCTGCCCCCGGAGCCGGTGGACGCGGTCCTCGTCGTGAACACCTTCCACCACTTCCGGGACGGCGCGGGCTACCTGCGCGCGCTCGCCGGCCGGCTCGCCCCGGCCGGACGGATCGTGAACGTCGACTTCCACGCGGGGGAGCTGCCGGTGGGGCCGCCGCCCGACATCAAGGTCTCGCGCGAGGGCTTCCTCGCGGTGGCGGCCGCCGCCGGGCTGGTCCTGGCGCGCGAGGAGACCTTCCTGCCCTACCAGTACCTGCTCGCGCTTCGGCGAGCGTAGCGCGCCGGCCTCAGCGGCCGACGAGGAACGTGCGCCGGACCAGGAGCCGCTTGCCGCTCATGGCGATGTCTCCGCGGCGGACCAGCTCCGAGAGCGCGCGCGACACCGTCTCGCGGCTCGTGCCGATGGTCGCCGCGATCTCCGCCTGCGTGGGCCGCTGCCGGACCAGGAGGCCCTCCTCGGTCTCCTCGCCCTCGGCCTCCGCCAGCTCGCGGAGCTTGCCGGCGAGCCGGCCGTAGACGTCGAGGAGCGCGAGGTTGCCGATGATGCCGTCCGCGCGGCGAAGCCGGCGGGAGAGCTCGGCCAGCACGCGGAGGGCCGTCCTGGGCTGCGCGGCGATGTGCGCGCGGAAGGCGTCCCGCGACAGCACCAGGAGCGTCGAGCGCTCCGCCGCCACCACGTTCGCCGAGCGCGGCTCGTCGTCGAGCAGGCTCATCTCGCCGAAGAAGTCGCCGGGGGTCTTGAAGATCGAGAGGATGATCTCGCGGCCCGAGTCGCCGTACAGCACGACCTTCACCTTCCCCGCCGCCAGGACGAAGAGCGCGTCGCCGGGATCCTCCTCGCTCACCACCAGCGCCCCCGGCTCGAACGCCCGGGCCTCGGCGCGGGCCTCGAGCGCGGAGAGGCTCGCCGGATCCAGGTCCGCGAAGATCGAGACGTTGCGGAGGAGCCCCCGGAACCTCGGCACGCCCGCGGCGCTGGTCATGGGTCGGGGACCGTACCGGGTCGGATGGGGAGGGTCAAGGCGCCGGCGCCCGCGACGCCGCCGCGAGCAGGGCGGCGACGGCGGCAGCCGGGTCCGGCGCGGCGAGCCAGGCGCGGATCGCCGCCACGCCGCGTGCGCCCGCGGCGACGGCCTCGGCCGCGTTGCCGGGTTCGACCCCGCCCAGGGCGACGAGGGGGAGCCCCAGCTCCGACGCCCCGCGGAGCGCCGCCAGGCCCACCGGGGGTCCGAACCCCCGCTTGGACGGAGTGTCGAAGACCGGGCCGAAGGTGGCGAAGGACGCCCCGCCGTCCCGGGCGCGCCGCACGTCGTCGCTCGAGTGGCACGACACGCCCACCAGCGCCCCGGGGCCGAGCAGCCGGCGCGCCTCGGCGGCCGGCACCCCCGTGGCAGGCAGGTGGACCCCGTCGGCACCGGCGGCGACGGCGACGTCGAGGCGATCGTTCACCAGCAGGCGCTGCCCCCGGCCGCGGCACACCGCCGCGAGGGCCCGCGCCAGCGCGAGCAGCGCGCCGCCGGGGAGGTCCTTCTCCCGGAGGTGGATCGCGACCGCGCCGGGCGGCACGCGGGAGAGCGCCAGGGCCGCGCGCGCCGCGAGATCGGGGCACGCGGCCCGATCGGTGATCAGATGGACAAGCGGGAGCCGCACCTGTACCTTCCCTCCGGTTCTTCACCAGGAGACGCGCCGTGGCGAGCGACCTTCAGGGCTTCCTCACCTTCCTCGAGGAACAGAAGGCGAAGCAGGCCTCCCATTTCCCCACGGTGAAGTTCGACAAGGTCCTCTCCTTCATGGCGACGACCAGCGTCTCCGGGACCTGGAACGCCGTCTCGGTGAACCGCATCCGCGCCCTCGAGCCGGCGGCGTCCGGCCGCGAGCTGCGGATCACCCTGACCGGGCCCATCGCCCGCCGGCCGCAGAAGGGCGAATGCGTCACGGTCCACGTCACCCGCGTCGAGCAATACCAGGGATACCAGGTCAAGACCAAGACGCTCGGGGCGGGCACGGCCGAGGCGGACCTCCTCGAGCAGAAGGACGACGCGCTGGTGGTGAAGGGCGCGCACATCTTCACGGTCCACCACAGCCCCTACACGCTCAAGTTCTTCGAGCACGTCCCCTTCGACGAGGTGCAGGACACGGTGGCGGGCGTCCGCTACGCGCTGGCGGGGGTGGGCGAGACGGCGAACATCTCGCCGCGGTTCATCTTCCACCACGAGTCCGAGGCCGGCAAGGTGGTGCTCTACCACGGCGACGGCCTCGCGCTGAAGACCTACATGAACCTGAAGTCGAACCGGCAGGAGGTCCGGCTGGTCCTCGACCTCGACCGGTTCCAGGGCTTCGCCGCGCGCGGCACGGTGGAGGAGTTCGCGCCGCACCAGCACCCCGAGGCGTACGAGCGGATCTGCCAGGGGTTCGCCGCGGGCAACTGGGGGAAGCCCTCGCGCGTCTTCCGCTCGACCGTCGAGGCGGTCGAGCCCATCGTCCCGGTGGGCTAGCGACCCTCGCCGGGCCGGCCGCCCCGGACGGGCGCCCCCCGGAGCGCGAGGCGCGGCCGGCCCCGCGCCGTGTCCACGCCCCGATTCACCGGCGGTCGCGCGCCGATGCCGCACCGCGGCGTCACGGCTGGGCGGTGGCGCCCCGTCCCGCGCGCGAGCAGATCGGTGGCCTCTCCCCAGCCGAGGCCACCATGCCGACGATCTCCCTCTCCCTCAACGGCAAGAAGGTCACTGCCGAGGTCGAGGCGCGCACGCTCCTGGTCGAGCTGCTGCGCGATCGCCTCGGCCTCACCGGCACGCACGTGGGCTGCGACACGAGCCAGTGCGGAGCCTGCGTGGTGCACCTCGACGGACGGTCGGTGAAGAGCTGCACCATGTTCGCCGTGGAGGCCGACGGCCGCGCCGTGACCAGCATCGAGGGGTTCGCGGCCGACGGCGAGCTGCACCCGCTCCAGGCCGCGTTCCACGAGAACCACGCGCTGCAGTGCGGGTTCTGCACGCCGGGGATGGTGATGAGCGCCGCGGAGCTGGTGGCCCGCCGGCCCGACGCGAGCGAGGCCGAGATCCGGGCGTGGCTGGAGGGGAACCTCTGCCGCTGCACCGGGTACCACAACATCGTCCGCGCCGTTCAGGCCGCGGCGAAGTCGGCGAGGAGGTAGGCCATGGCCCAGGACGGCATCGGGGCGTCCCTGCTCCGCAAGGAGGACCGGCGCTTCCTCACCGGCGAGGGGCGGTACACGGACGACGTGCAGAAGCCCCACCAGACGTACCTGGTGGTGGTGCGCTCGCCGCACGCCCACGCCCGGATCAAGGCGGTCCGGACCGACGCGGCCCGCGCCGCGCCCGGCGTGGTCGCGGTCCTCACCGGCGCCGACCTCGCCAAGGACAAGATCGGGAACATCCCGACCGGCTGGCTCATCCACAGCAAGGACGGGAAGCCCATGGTGGAGCCGCCGCACCCGGCGCTCGCGGCCGACCGGGTCCGCCACGTCGGCGACGGCGTCGCGGTGGTGGTGGCCGAGACCCGCGACCAGGCCCGCGAGGCCGCCGCCCGCGTCGAGGTCGACTACCAGGAGCTGCCGGCGGCCGCGTCGCTCGCGCAGGCCACCGCGGCCGGCGCGCCGCTGGTCTGGGACCAGGCGAAGGGCAACGTCTGCTTCGACTGGCACCTCGGCGACAAGGCGGCGACCGACGCCGCCTTCGCGAAGGCGTTCAAGGTGGTGTCGCTCGACACCCTCAACAACCGGCTCATCCCCAACGCCATCGAGCCGCGCGCCGCGATCGGCGAGTACGACCGCGCCGGCGGCGACTACACGCTCACCACCACCAGCCAGAACCCGCACCTGACCCGGCTCCTGCTGGGCGCGTTCAGCTACGGCATCCCCGAGCACAAGCTCAAGGTGGTCGCGCCCGACGTGGGCGGCGGCTTCGGCTCCAAGATCTTCCACTACCCGGAGGAGTTCCTGGTCCTGTGGGCGGCGCGGAAGCTCGGACGGCCGGTGAAGTGGACCGCCCAGCGGTCCGAGTCGTTCCTGTCCGACGCCCACGGCCGCGATCACGTCTCGCACGCCGAGCTGGCGGTGGACCGCGACGGGACCTTCCTCGGCCTGCGGGTGCGCACCGACGCCAACATGGGTGCCTACCTCTCCACCTTCGCGCCGGCGGTGCCGACCTACCTCTACGCGACGCTGCTCGCCGGCTGCTACCGGACGCCGGCCATCTACGCCGAGGTGCGCGCCGTCTTCACCCACACCGCGCCGGTGGACGCCTACCGGGGCGCGGGGCGGCCGGAGGCCGCGTTCCTGCTGGAGCGGCTCGCGGACCTCGCCGCGCGCGACCTGGGGATGGACCGCGTCGAGATCCGCCGCAAGAACTTCATCCGCCCCGAGCAGTTCCCGTACCAGACCCCGGTCGCGCTCCAGTACGACAGCGGCAACTACCAGGTCACCCTGGACGCGGCCCTCGACCGCTCCGGGTGGCAGACCTTCGAGCAGCGCCGCGCCGAGGCGCGCAAGCGCGGGAAGCTCCGCGGCATCGGGATCTCCACCTACGTCGAGGCGTGCGGGATCGCGCCCTCGGCGGTGGTCGGATCGCTCGGAGCACGCGCCGGCCTCTACGAGTCGGCGGTGGTGCGCGTCCACCCCACCGGCAGCGTGACGGTGTTCACCGGCACGCACAGCCACGGGCAGGGACACGAGACCACCTTCTCGCAGATCGTGGCCGAGCAGCTCGGCATCCCGGCGGAGAACGTGGAGGTGATCCACGGGGACACCTCCAAGATCCCGTTCGGGATGGGGACCTACGGCTCGCGCTCGCTCGCCGTGGGCGGCACGGCCATCGTGAACGCCACGCAGAAGGTGATCGACAAGGCGAAGAAGATCGCCGCGCACCTGCTGGAGGCGAGCCCCGGGGACGTCGAGTTCAAGGACGGGAAGTTCACGGTGGCGGGCACCGACCGCGCCAAGACGTTCGGCGAGGTGGCCCTCACCGCCTACGTGCCGCACAACTACCCGCCGGGCCTGGAGCCCGGGCTCGAGGAGAACGCCTTCTACGATCCGAAGAACTTCACCTACCCGGCCGGCTGCCACATCTGCGAGGTGGAGATCGACCCGGACACCGGGCAGGTGCAGGTGGTCGCCTTCACCGCCGTGGACGACGTGGGCCGCGTCATCAACCCCATGATCGTCGAGGGGCAGGTCCACGGCGGCCTGGCGCAGGGGATCGGCCAGGCGCTCCTGGAGCACGGGGTGTACGACGACGCGGGGCAGCTCCTGTCCGGCTCGTTCCTCGGCTACACCATGCCGCGCGCCTCGGACCTGCCCACCTACCAGGTCGCGACCCGGACCACGCTCTGCACCCACAACCCGCTGGGAGTGAAGGGCGTCGGCGAGGTCGGCGCCATCGGCTCGCCACCGGCGGTGATCAACGCGGTGGTGGACGCGCTCGCCCACCTGGGCGTCCGCCACGTCGAGATGCCCGCCACCCCGGAGCGCGTCTGGCGCGCGATCCGGAACGCCAAGCGCTGAGGAGGCTTCCATGCAGGACTTCGGCTTCCACCGACCCCAGAACCTCGCCGCCGCCGTCGAGACGCTCAAGAAGCGGCCGGACGGCAAGTACCTGGGCGGCGGCCAGAGCCTCATCCCGGTGATGAAGCTCGGCCTCGCCTCGCCGAGCGACCTCGTCTCGCTCTCCGCGCTCCCCGAGCTGAAGGGGATCCGCGTGGACGGGAAGGAGCTGGTGGTGGGCGCGGGCGCCACGCACGCCGAGGTGGCGGACTCCGCCGAGGTGCGCCGGGTGCTCCCGGCCCTCGCCGGCCTCGCCGCCCACATCGGCGACCCGCAGGTGCGCAACCGCGGCACGCTGGGCGGCTCGCTCGCCCACGACGACCCGAACGCCGACTACCCCGCCGCCGTCCTGGCGCTGGACGCGACGGTGGTCACCGACCGCCGCCGGATCCCCGCGGACGGCTTCTTCAAGGGGCTCTTCTCCACGGCGCTCGGGCCCGACGAGATCATCGTCTCGGTCCGGTTCCCGCTCCCGGAGAAGGCCGCCTACGCGAAGCTCCCCCACCCGGCCTCGAAGTTCGCGCTGGTCGGCGTCTTCGTGGCGAAGGGACCGGCCGGCGTGCGCGTCGCGGTGACCGGCGCGGGGGCGGGCGTGTTCCGCGCCGCGGCGCTGGAGCAGGCGCTCGCGAAGCGCTTCGCGTCCGAGGCGCTGGCGGGCGCTTCCATCCCCTCGGCGGGCCTGCAGGGCGACGCCTTCGGGAGCGCCGAGTACCGGGCCCACCTGGTGGTGGTCCTGGCGCGGCGCGCGCTGGAGGCCTGCGCGTGAGCGTTCCCGCGGGCGCGCCGCCCCAGGGCGCGCCCCGCGCGCTCCCCGCCTCCGTCGACGACGCGGTCGCGCTGCTCGCCTCGGGGGACTACGTCGCCGACCGGAGCCTCGCCACCGGACTGTTCCTCTCGCTCCGCCTCGGCCGCCCGCTCTTCCTCGAGGGCGAGGCGGGGGTGGGCAAGACCGAGGTGGCGAAGGTGCTGGCGCGCGCGCTGGCGCGGCGCCTCATCCGCCTCCAGTGCTACGAGGGGCTGGACCTGGCCTCGGCCGCCTACGAGTGGGACTACCCGCGCCAGATGCTCGAGATCCGGGTGGCCGAGGCGGCGCGGGAGCTGGACCGCGCCCGGCTCGAGCACGACCTGTTCTCCGAGCGGTTCTTGGTGAAGCGGCCGCTCCTCCAGGCGCTGGAGCCCGACCCGGCCGGGCCGCCGGTGCTCCTCATCGACGAGATCGACCGCACCGACGAGCCGTTCGAGGCGTTCCTGCTGGAGGTCCTCTCCGACTTCCAGGTGACCATCCCCGAGATCGGCCCGGTGCGTGCGGCGGCCCCCCCGCTGGTCGTGATCACCTCCAACCGCACGCGCGAGGTGCACGACGCCCTGAAGCGCCGCTGCTTCTACGCCTGGATCGACTACCCGGACGCCGCCCGGGAGCTGGCCATCCTGCGGCTCAGGGTGCCACAGGCGGCCGAGCGGCTCGCGCGCGAGGTGGTCGGCTTCGTGCAGCGGCTCCGCACCAGGGACCTGTTCAAGCTCCCGGGCGTGGCCGAGACGCTCGACTGGACCCAGGCGCTCATCACGCTCGACCGGACCGCCCTCGACGGCGACGCCGTGGACGCCACCCTCGGCGTGCTCCTCAAGTACCAGGACGACGTCGCGCGCGTCCGGGGCGCCGAGGCGGAAGCGATCCTCGGCGAGGCCGTGCAGGAGGCGCGGGTGCCGTGACCGCGGAGGCGGGCCAGCTCCCCCTCCATGTCCTGCGGTTCGCGCGGACGCTGCGCGCCGCGGGGATGCCGATCGGTCCGGGGCGGGTGCTCGACGCGCTCGCCGCGGCGGCGGAGGTGGGGCTGGCGCGGCGGGACGACTTCTACTGGGCGCTGCACGCGGTGCTCGTCTCGCGCGCCGATCAGCGCGGGCTCTTCGACGAGGCGTTCCAGCTCTTCTTCCGGGCGCCGGACGCGCTCCCCGCCGGGCTGGAGCTGCTCCTGCCGCGTGCGCCCGCCGCCGGCCCGCCGCGGCGCGAGGTGACCCGGCGGCTGGCAGAGGCGCTGGCGGCCGGGCGCGCCGCGCCGCCCGGGAGCTCCCCGCCGCCGCAGCTCGTCGCCGGGCGCGCGGAGTGGTCGGACCGCGACGCGCTGCGGACCAAGGACTTCGAGCAGATGTCGGCCGAGGAGCTGCGCGAGGCGGAGCGGGCGGTG
The DNA here is from genome assembly GCA_035519395.1 of Anaeromyxobacteraceae bacterium. Lineage (GTDB taxonomy): Bacteria > Myxococcota > Myxococcia > Myxococcales > Anaeromyxobacteraceae > Anaeromyxobacter. The sequence goes on from DATIWK010000118.1 coordinate 10,509, forward strand.
GCGGCGTTCCGCCTGCCGGTACCCGACCTGCGCACGCGCCGGCTGCGGGCCGATCCCGGGGGCGACCGGATCGACCCCCGGGCCATGCTGCGGGCGGCCCTCCGCGCGCCTGCCGGGATCCCGCTCCGGTGGCGCTCCGCCCGCCCCCGGCCGCCCGCCATCGTGGCGCTGTGCGACGTCTCCGGCTCCATGTCCCGCTACGCGCGGATGCTGCTCCGGTTCGTGCACGCCCTCGCCGCCGGGCGCGAGCGGGTCCACGCCTTCACCTTCGGCACGCGGCTCACCCCCGTGACGCGCCAGCTCCAGCGCCGCGATCCGGACGACGCGCTCGCGGCGGTGGCGCGCGCCGTGCCCGGCTGGGAGGGCGGCACGCGCATCGGCGCCTGCCTGCACGAGTTCAACCTGCGCTGGTCGCGCCGCCTCCTCGGCCAGGGCGCGGTGGTGCTGCTCGTCACCGACGGCCTCGACCGCGACGACGCGCGCGGCCTCGCCGAGGAGACGGCGCGGCTGCGCCGTTCCTGCAGGCGCCTGGTGTGGCTGAACCCGCTCCTGCGCTACGCGGGATTCGAGCCCCGCGCCGCGGGGGTGCGCGCCATGCTCCCGGAGGTGCACGAGTTCCGGCCGGTGCACGACCTCGAGTCCCTGTCGCAGCTGGTGGAGGCGCTCGCGCCGGCGCGGGCGGCCGAGTTCCTGCGGGCGGCGCGCCGCTCGACGCGCGGTGCGGCGGCCGGGTCCGTTCCGCCCGCCGCGCCCCGGCGCGCCTGAGGGGGCGTCCCTCTCCGTGACCTTGCGTCCGGCCCCGGTCCCTGGGAGCGATGGGCGCTCCAACGAGGAGGAGCCATGGCGCGCGCCAAGGAGCTGAAGGTCCGGGTGCCGGATCGGCCGGGGATGCTGGGCGAGATCGCCTCGGCGCTGGGCGAGAAGAAGGTCAACATCCGCGCGGTGAACGGCTGGGTGGAGGGCGGCGAGGGGGTGGTGCGGCTCGTCGTCGACAAGGCGCCGGCGGCCCGCAAGGTCCTCGCGGCGCGCGGCTGGTCGCCCGAGGAGCGCGAGGTCATCGAGCTCGAGCTGGCCGACAAGCCCGGCGCGCTCGGCGCGGCGGCCCGCGCGCTCGGCGCGGCGGGCGTGAACATCGAGCACGTGTTCGTCGGCGCGGGCGGCGGCAGGAAGGCGACGCTGTTCCTGTCGGTGTCCGACCCGGTCGCGGCGGCGAAGGCGCTTCGCCGGATCGGGTAGCGATCGGCTCCGCAGCTCGCCCGGAGGTGTGCGCACCGTTCCGACCGGGACGCTCCTCAGTTCATGCCTGGGGCGCGGTGGGTGAGCCGCGCCGCGGGCGGCGGAACCACGACACGATCCACGCCCAGAGCGCCCGGAAGAAGAGCGGGAGCGCCGCGACGGCCTCCACGCGCGGCGGCGGCGCCGGCGCGGCGGCGGCGGCGGCGCCCCCCGCGGCGCGGGCGGCCTCGGACTCGAGGGTGGCGCGGACGCACGACGCGAACTGCTCGAAGATCTGGTGCGAGACCTGCTCGATCATGCCGCGGCCGAGCTGCACGATGCGTCCGACCACGTCCACCTCGGCGTGCACCACCACCTCGCTCCCGCCGTCCGGCGCGGCCGCGACGCTGCTCTGCATGGTCATCCGGGCGGCCCCGGCGCCGGCGCTCTCCCGCCCCTCGGCGCTCATCTTCAC
>DATIWK010000119.1:0-3174 GCA_035519395.1 Anaeromyxobacteraceae bacterium
GCCCGGTCATACGCTCCTGCATGACTTCCTCCGCTTCTTGGGGGGGTCGAAGACCCCGCCGCGCGCGGCGGCGGGGAACCCCCGGCCGGAATCTACGGACAGCGGAGCGCGCCGGGCAAGCGAAATTCAGGCCGGATGCGCGACCTCGTGGGACGCGGGCCGCGACGCCGCGGGCCAGCGCTGCGGCGAAGCCGCTGGCCAGCATCGGGCGACGAAGCCGCAGCCCTCGGCGCGACACCCCGCCGCGTCCCGGCCCGGCGCCTCCGGCGGGCGGTCGCCTGTCCCGAGCGAAGTCGAAGGGCCGCCGGCACCGCGGAAAGCCTCCCACGCGAGGCGGGGTGCGGCGCGAGCCAGGGCGGCGAGCGACTCCGGGTCCGGGGTGAGGTCCACCTGCCTGTGGTCGCCGCGGAGGAACACGAGCGTGGCCGAGACGCGCGCGCGCGGAAAGGCGCGCCCCGCGGCGAGGGTGTACGCGGCGAGCTGGAAGCGGTAGCGCTCCCACGAGCCTCGCCGCGGCAGGGCGTACTTGTAGTCGATGACCCGGACCTCGCCCGCCCGGACGACGAGCGCGTCGATGGCGCCGTCGAGGTAGGTGGCCGGCACGCCGTCGCCGTCGCCGGGGAGGCGCACGAGGAACGGCACCTCGCGCCGGAGCCGGCCGGCGCGGGCCGCATCGGCCACCTCCCGGCCGGCGCGCGAATCGAGGAAGCGCGCCACCTCGATGGCGATGCGGCGCACTCCGGGCGCCTGCGGATCGTGTCCCCGCCGCGCCGCCGCCGCGGCGAGCTGCGCCCGCCGCTCGAGCGGTCCGGCGGCCAGGTCCGCCTCGGCGAGCATCGCGTGTGCGAGCGTGCCGCGCGCCGTGGCGCGGCCCGGGTCCTCGCCGGCGGGCCCGCCGGCAGCGCCGCGCGGCTCGGCGATGCCCAGCACGTGCAGGAAGTGATGGCGCCGAGGGCAGCGGAAGCGCTCGGCGAGGGCGGTCACCGCCATGCGTACGGACTCGACCCTCGCCGCTCCGGGCAGGCGTGGCGGCCTCGACGGAGGTGGAGGTGACGGCGGCCCGGCCTCCACGGCGGGGAGCGGATCGCCCGCCCGCGCCGTCGCCGCCTCGGCGTGGTCGATCCGCCGGACGAGGCCCGCGTCCCCGAGGGTCGGCTCGAGCAGCGCACGCCAGGTCTCTGCCCCGTTGCGCCCGGTCTCGCCGGAGAGCACGAGGTGGTCCCGCGCCCGCGTGAGCGCGACGTAGAGGAGCCGGCGGGACTCGGCCGACGCCGAGCGCCGTTCGGCCGCCCGCGCCTCCTCGAGCGCCCGGGTGGTGCGCACGGCGTCCGCGGCCGGGTCGCACAGGGGTGCGCACAGCCGGCCGGCCGCGTCGAGCATCGGCCGCGGCCCGTCCTGGCGCAGCCTCGCCCCGAGGTCGGGCACCACCACCACCGGCCACTCGAGCCCCTTCGCCTGGTGGATGGAGAGGATCGCCACCGCGTCCTCGGCGTCGAGGTCCCCCTCGGGCTCGCGCGGCGGGCGGGCCGCCCAGGCGCGCAGGTGGCGGACGAGATCCAGGGCGCCCCCGCCCTCCGCGTGCATCCTCGCGGCGAGCGAGAGGGCCTTCTGGAGGTTGGCGAGGCGGCGCTCGCCGTCCGGCGAGGCGACGAGCACCGCGTCGAGATCGAGCCCGCGCACGGCGCGTGAGAGGAGCTCGTGGACCGGCAGCCGGTCGCGGAGCGGACGCAGCGCGGCCACGGCCTCGAGGAGCGCCGAGAGCCTGCCCCACGCGGCCTCGTCCATGGCGCCGGGGCCCGCCTCGGCCTCCACACGGCGCCGCACCTCCGCGGGCGCGTCGCGCGCGAGCGCCGGGAGGCCGCCCCGCGCGAGCAGGTAGAGCGCGCCGTCGGGGACGGCGCACCAGGGCGAGCGCAGCACCGCGGCCCAGGCGGCCGCGTCCGAGGGATCGACCAGGATCGCGAGGAGCTCCCCGAGGTCGCGCACCTCCGGCGCCCGGTAGAAACCCTGGCCCCGGGCCACCCGGAACGGGACCCCCTCCGCGCGCAGCGCTCGCTCGTAGGCGTCCACCTCGGTGAGGCGCCGGAGGAGGAGCGCGACGTCGCGGGGCCGCGGCCTCCGGGCCCGTTCGGGCTCTCCGTCCCGCCCGCGCTCCCGGACCGCCACGCCGGCTTTCCCCGAGAGGATGGACTTCACCCTTCGTGCAATCGCCGCGGCCTCGCGCGCCCGGAGCTCCCCGGCGTCGCCCTCGCCGCCGTCCAGGAGCAGCTCGCAGGCCGGGCGCCCCCCACCGGATCGGACTGCGGCGAGCCGGTCGCGCGCCTCGAAGCGGAGCTCGTCGTCGCGGGCGGCCTCGCCGTCCGGCGGCTGCAGGATCCGCTCGAAGACGGCGTTCACGAGCTCGACCACGGCAGGCGTCGAGCGGTGATTGTCCGACTGGTGGAGCACCCTCCCCTCGCCCGCGCCGAGCCGGCGCAGGAGCCGCGTGAAGACGCCCAGGTCCGCTCCCCGGAACCGGTAGATGCTCTGCTTCGCGTCGCCGACCGCGACGAGCACCGGCCCCGGAGCGCCCCCGGCCGGTCCGGCGAGGAGGTCGAACAGCTCCTGCTGCACGCCGTTCACGTCCTGGTACTCGTCCACGAGGAGCGCGCGCAGCCGGGCGCGCAGCTCGTCCCGCAGCGCGCGGTCGTCCCGGAGGAGATCCCGGGCGCGGGAGAGGAGGTCGTCGAAGTCGAGCGAGCGAGCCGCGTCCTTCCGTGCCCGGTAGCGCTCCTCGGCGCCCGCGACGAGCGCGGCCAGCGCCAGCCGCTGCGGACGCCCCAGGGCGTCGGCCGCTGCGCGCACGCACTCAGCCGACCCCTCGAGCAGCTCGTCGCGCAGCGCCCGGATCGGAGCCGGCGGCCGGCCACCCCTCGCCGCGCGACCGAGCGCTTCCAGTGCGGCGAGGTCGCCCGCCTCCACGGGACCCTCGGCCCGCACCTCCACGAGCGCCGCCGCCACCGCCTCCGAAGCCTGCGCCCCCGATGCGGCGAGCGCCTGCGCCGCGGCGAGGGCGCGCGACCGGGCGGCCTCGGCGAGGCCCGGCTCGCCCTCGGCAATGGGCGGCTCCCCCCGCTCGCCCCGCACCGCGCGCGCCCGCACCAGCCGGGCGACGTCGCCCGCCAGGGCCCGGAG
>DATIWK010000120.1:0-22563 GCA_035519395.1 Anaeromyxobacteraceae bacterium
GACGCGCCGGTCACGATCGCGTCGAACCGCTCGCCGACCCGCGCCGCGAGCAGCAGCGCCGCCGCGGACTTCAGCACCTGACGCTCCACCTTGGCCGCGTTCCCCTCCTGCTCGGTGCAGTGCCGGGCCAGCGCGGCCAGCTCGTCGTCTCCGTAGGGGGGCGCGCGTCCGGCCAGCGCCGCCTTCAGGATCCGCTGCGTGACCAGATCCGGAAAGCGGCGGTTCGGGGCGGTGGAGTGCGTGTAGTCCTGCACGGCGAGGCCGAAGTGTCCGGTCGCCCGCTCGCCGGGCAGCTCCAGCGCATACTCCCCCGAGCCCAGGAGCTTGACGACCGAGAGCGAGAGGTCGGGGAAGCGAGCGGGATCGCTCCGGCGGCGCTTCGCGAGGAAACCCTCGAGCGCGAGGGCGCTCGGCTCCGGGGGCAGCTGCTCGCCGAGGGTACCCGCCAGCTCGACGATCCGCGCCCAGCGCTCGGGCGCGCGCAGCACGCGCCGGAACGAGGGGAAGCCCTTGCGGGCGAGGGCCCTCGCGGTCACGCCGTTCGCCGCGATCATGAAGTCCTCGATCAGCGCCTTGGCCCGGTTCTTCTCGTCCGGCCGGAGCGCGGTGAGGACGCCGTCGTCGAACACGGCCCGGGCCTCGACCGTCTCGAGATCGAGCGCGCCGTGCCGGGCCCGCAGGCCCTTCATGCGCTGGGCGACCTCGTCCTGGAGGCGCAGCTGCCCGTCGAGCCCCGGAACGGCCGAGACCCTCGGCGGCGCGGGCGCCGTACCGTCGAGCCAGGCCGCCACGCCGTCGTACGCGAGCTTCGCGTGGTTGACGACCACGGCCCGGTAGACGTCGGAGTCCGTCACCGCGCCGTCGCCGCCGATCGTCATGTCGACGACGATCGCGAGGCGCTCCTGGCCCTCGCCGAGGGAGGTGAGGTCGGTGGAGAGCTTCTCCGGCAGCATCGGGAAGGTCTCGGCGGCCGTGTAGACCGAGGTGGTGTTGGTCCGGGCGTGCCCGTCGAGCGCGGACCCCTCCCGGACGGTCGCGTCGACGTCGGCGATCGCGACGAGGATCCGCACCGCGCCGCCCGCGATCGGGTCCGCGACGGAGAGCTGGTCGAGATCGCGGGAGTCGTCGTTGTCGATCGACGCCCACGGCAGGCCGCGAAGATCCCGGATCGAGGGGCCCACCTCCGTCGCGGCCCGCGCGATCGCGTCGGCCTCCGCCAGCGCTGCGGGCGAGAACTCCGGCTGGAGTCCGCGCCGGATCATCGCGCGACGTGCGATGTCCCTCAGCTCCTGCTTGCTCATCGCGCGATGATAGGCGGATCCCGGCTCGCCGGGGCCCGGCGCCACGGCCGGGTCGCGCCCCGGACGGTCACCGCCGGCCGGAGTCGGGGCCGGACCCCTGCCAGGCTGGCTCGGATCCTGGCCACTGCCAGTTGACTCCTGGCTGGGGCAGTCGCATCGTCGCGCGCCCGCGGGATACCTCGCCACGCGCCCACCGGCACAGAATCTCGATCGTGTTCCGCGTGCTCATCGTCGACGACAGCCGAGCGCTGCGGGCTCTCCTCGTCGGAATCCTCGAGGCGCACGGGTACGCGTCGGTCGAGGCGGAGACGGCCGACGACGCCTTCGACCTCGCGCTCGCGGATCCTCCGAACGCGATGATCGTGGACTACCTCCTTCCAGCCCGCAGCGGCGCCGACCTGGTGCGCGACGTGCGAGGGGCGCAGAGCGAGAGGCTCCGCTCCGTGCCGATCATCGGGCTCTCGAGCTACCGCGGCAGCGAGCGACCACTCCTCGACGCGGGCGCATCGTGCTTCGTCGCGAAGCCGATTCGCTGGTCGGGACTCGTCAAGGCGGTGACCTCGGCGCTCGAGGTGTACCGGTCGGACGCGCAGCGGTCCGTGCCGCCCGAGGCGTGATCGGTCGCGATGGCCGGCACCGCCAGGCGGGCCGCGCACGGTGCAGCGGCGCCGGGGGGCCTCGACCGGAGCGCCCGCCGCCCGCAGGCGGGCTCCGCGGTCAGCGGGCCTTGCGAGCCTCGCCGATGGCGCGGGTCAGGTGGCCGATGGAGAAGGGCTTCTGGAGGAGGTGCACGCCCGCCTCCAGGACGCCGTGGTGGGAGATGACGTCGGGCGTGTAACCGGACATGAACAGCACCGGGAGGTCGGGCCGCAGCGCCAAGATGCGATCGCGCAGCTCCTTGCCGCTCATTCCCGGCATCACCACGTCCGTCAGCAGGAGGTCGATCCGGGTGTCCTTGCGCGCGGCCTGCTCCAGCGCATCGCCCGGAGACTCGGCGGCGAGGACCGACAGGCCGAGGGAGGCGAGCATGGCGGCCGTCATCCGGCGGACCATCGGCTCGTCCTCCACGAGCAGCACCGTCCCGCTCCCGACCACCGCCGGCGCGGCGTCCCGCGCGGCCGTCACCTCTTGCTCCGCCCGGAGGCGGGGGAGATGGATCTTGAAGGTGCTGCCGATCCCCGGCTCGCTGTAGACGTGCACGGTGCCGCCGCACTGCGTGACGATGCCGTGGACGGTGGCGAGCCCGAGGCCCGTGCCCTTGCCGAGAGGCTTGGTGGTGAAGAATGGCTCGAAGACGCGCTCGAGCGTCTCCGGGTCCATTCCGACGCCGGTGTCGCTCACCGCGACGAGGACGTAGTCCCCTGGCCGGAAGCCGGGGTTCCGCCGGCAGTACTCCTCGTCGAGCTGCACGTTGGCCGTCTCGACGGTCAGGGTGCCGCCGCGCGGCATGGCGTCCCGCGCGTTCACTGCGAGGTTCACGAGGACCTGCTCGAACTGCGAGTGGTCCATCTCGACGCTCCAGACCTCCGGCCCCGGCAGGAAGCGGAGGTCCACGTCCTCGCCGATGAGCCGCGCCAGCGTGCTCCGGATCCGCGCCAGGAGCAGGTTGGGGGAGAGCGGTTGGGGAGAGACGATCTGCTTCCGGGAGAAGGCGAGCAGCTGCCGGGTCACGTCGCGGGCCTGGCCCGCGGCGCGGACGATCTCGGACAGGTCGGCCGACGCGGCCGGGTCGCCCGCGAGGGGCGACTGGAGCATCTCCGCGTTTCCCAGGATGACGGCCAGCATGTTGTTGAACTCGTGGGCGACGCCGCCGGCGAGGAGCCCGACCGATTCCAGCTTCTGCGCCTGCGCGAGCAGGGTCCGCAGCCGCTCGCGCTCCTCCTCCGCCCGGCGCGTGTCGGTGATGTCGATGACGGCGCCGACGGTCCGGACCGGGCGGCGGCCCTCGCCCTCGCCCTCGAAGAAGGTCTGCGACCGGGTCTTGAGCCACCGGACGGCGCCGTCCCGGCGCGTGATCCGGTGCTCCACGTCGAACAGGCCGTCGCCCCCCGGCGTGTGCGCGGCCCGCACGGCCTCGTCGATCCGCTCCCGATCGGCGGGGTAGACGTGATCGAGGAAGAGCTGGAGCGTGACGAGCTCCTCCGCGTCGATGCCGTAGATCTCACGCTGCTTCGGGGACCAGTAGATCGTGTCCGTCCGCTGATCGTGGTCGAAGATGCCGATGTGGGCGACGCGCACGGCCTGGCGAAGGCGTTCCTCCCCGAGGCGGCCTGCCGCGTCCGCAGCCAGCCCATCGCCCGACGGCGGCTCGCCGCCGCGTGACTGCTCCGCCGGATCGAAGCTGCCCATTCGCGTCCCCCGCTCCCGGTGCCCCGGAGAGCCCGAGAGAGGCGCTCCCCCGAGGGAGCACGGCGAGGATCGCACGCCGTTCCCGGGGCTCGCAAGCGTGGGGCATCGGACAGCGTGGGGCGTCGCCGCGGCCCTGGCTGCACCCCTCGAGGGCGAGCGCCGCGCCCGCCGCCGTGGCCTGCACCGGGCAGGACGGCGCCGCGAGCGGTCGGCTAGACTGGAACAGGGTGAGCGACTGACGGGTTCCGGACGCGGGTGCTCGGGGCGAGGCGGTGAGGAGGTTCGATGAAGCGCCTGTCGCGGTGGCCTCGTCGCCGGCTGGTCGCGGGCGGCATCCTGGCCATCGGCTGGGCGAGCGCCCTCGTCGTCTATCTGACGGCCGTGCCCGCCGTCGGATATCCGGAGATCGACGACATGGAGCACTCGAAGAGCTACCAGCGCCAGATGGAGGTCATCGGGGGAAAGGCGGCCGTGGTCGCGAACGAGCTGAACGAATGGCTGGCCAGCTTGTGGCGTGGACAGCGGCTCGCGTACACGATCGCCGCCATCACCACGATCGTGGCCTTGGCATACCATTGGTGGACGTCCTCTCCGGCGCCTCGACGCGTCGAGTAGATCGAGGAACCGGAGCTCGGCCGACTCACCTTCGAGGTGCTCCGATCAGGCGGCTGGCCGTCCGAGGAGCGCGAGCAGCTCCGCGTCGTACTGCGTCCCGAGCGCGAGCATCGCCTCGACCGCCACCTGCTTCGCCGCCGCCGCGGTCGGTGCGGGACCGAGCGGAAGCTTCAGCGAGGTCCCATTCTTGCGGTGGCAGATGCACGTCCAGCCCTTCGGCCCGGCGTGAAGCTCGATGCGAGGGAGCGTGAACTCGCTCGCCGCGTTCGTGCCGTCGAGGTTCACGGCCCAGCCGTCCTCGGTGTTGCGCCATGAGATCACGGAAAGGGTATACCTGGCGCGGCGCCGCCGCGCGCGGATTACTCGGGCCGTGGCCAGCGACCCGGATCGGCCTCCGCCGCGCTCCGGAGCGATCCCTTCGATCGTGGCGCCCCCGCACGCCAGGTCCGCTGCCGGGGAGACGTCGTAGCATCGCGTCCAGGGAGGATGCGATGACAGCCCGCACACGGAAGCAGAAGCCGAACCCGCTGGCGCAGGACATCGTGGAGCTCGGGCACACGCTCCAGGAGGCGGGACGCTCGCTCGTGAAGCTCGCGACGAAGACGGTCAGCGCCGCGGCGGAGGACGCGATCGGCAAGACCGACGAGGCGCTCGTCGCCGCGCGGGGGAGGCTGAAGAAGGTCCGGATGCAGATCCACAAGACGCCGAGCGCGTGAGGTCCGTTCGCCCGCGTCCACGGCGTGTCAGGTCGATCGACTCCACCACCTCGCCGACGGTGGACGGAGAGGACCTTTTCAGGAGGTCGGCTCCGGATCGGAGATGGGCGGAGCCTTCCACGCCCGCCGGCCGGAGCACCTGCTCGACGACGTCCAGCTTCGCGTGAGCTCACCCGCCGGCCGGAGGACGAGCCTCGCGGCCCGCCCTCCCGGTGGCCATCGGCGCGGTCAGCGGCGGCTGCGCGCGATCGCGTTCACGAAGGCCTGCCCGCTCGGCGTACCGAGGCCGGTGACGTCGTCCCAGCCCGTCGCGGTGATCAGGGAAGAGTCGGTCCCGAAGGTGACGACGAACCAGCGCGTCGAGAACGGGCTGTTGTAGAGCGCGCTCACGAACGTGCGCGTGCCCCCGAGCGGCGCCGCGAGATCGAAGCGCGACTCGAAGGTGAGCCCGCCGGCATCGTGGATGAAGCCCACGACATCGTGGGACGAGCCGACGGGGACGACGTCGGTGATGGCGCCGCTCCGGGCGTCGAGACCGTACAGGATGGGGGCGGCCTGGCCGAGCCGGTGGCCCGCGCCCTGGGCGGCGATGGCCCACAGCGCCGAGAACATCGGGCAGGCCACGCTGGTGCCGCCGATGACGCCGACCCCGAGGTTTCCGTCGGCGTCGAGCGATTCGACGATCTCCACGCCGGTGTAGGGATCGGCGACCCAGCCGATGTCCGGCTCGAGCCGCGCCCGCCCGGGAAGGCGGCGCTGGTAGGCGGGCTTGGCGAAGTGACCGCTCACGCCCCCGCCCGCCCCGAACTGGAAGCCGAGCTGCAACGGCGGGTCCGCCGGCGGGCTGCCCAGCGCCACCGTGTCCGCGATGCGGGTGAGGTTCGTGCCCCAGCCGGTCTGGAAGTCGGTCGAGCCGTCGGCCTTCAGGGCCACGCTGACGCCGCCCACGCCGGTGGCGAACGGCGAGCTGGCGGGATAGCCCACGTCCCGGTAGCCGAGGATCGCCTCCCAGTCGCCGTCGTCGCCCGAGGAGAAGCTCACCGAGATGCCCTTCACGGAGGCCATCTTGATCGCGGTCTCGAAGGCGGTGAACCCGGCGTCGTCCTCCTCGGACTCGGGCCCGCCGTAGCTGTTGGAGATGGAGCTCACCCCGGGGATCGACGCGGCCAGCGCGACCGCCGCAGCCAGGTTGACGTCCGCGTTGTCGGGCGAGACCACGAGCACGATCTTGGCGCCCGGGGCGATGGCGTGCGCCCACTCGACGTCGAGCGTGGTCTCCTCCGCCCAGCCGGCCAGGTTGGGGTCGGGATCGAACGGGGAGGCGGTCGGCGTGCCGACCACGGTCAGGTCCAGCGCCGGCAGGCCGTAGACCTCCGAGAACACCGCGGCGTCGTAGCCGATGGTGGTGGAGCCGAATGCGTCCACGATGGCGATGGTCTGGCCGGTGCCGTCCAGCCCGAGGGCGTGGAGCCCGGCCACGTCGTAGGCCGCCTGCATCTCGCTCGGCTGGTAGCCGCAGGGCGGGAGGGTGCCGGCGGCGGTGTTGGCGATGTCCTGGCCGTAGCGGTTCCCGGAGTACGCCGCCGTCGCGGTGGCGGAGCTGAAGCGCTCGGTCTCCGGGGCGCGGAAGCACTGGGGCGAGAAGAAGGCGCCGTGCGGGGTCTTCGCGAGCGGAGCGGGGGCGAACCCGGCGCCGTCCGGATCGAAGGGCCGCAGGTGGTGCGGCCGCATTCCCTTCTCGCTCAGACCGCCCACCGCCGCCACCACGGCCGCGACGGCCTGCGGGAGGGAGGGATCGGAGGTGTTCGAGCGGAGCACACGCCCGTTCACCAGGAAGTCGTGGATCCCGACACCGAAGGCGGCCTGCGCGGCGGCGACGGTGCCGCGGGCGGTGACGAAGAGGTTGTGCGGGCCGACGCTCGTGACGGCCAGCCCGCTCGCCTGCAGGAACCGGCTCACGGTGGCCACGGCCGCGTCGGCGGGCGCGTGCGCTGCCTGGAACTGCTCCCCGCTCAGGAACGCAGCGGCGCCCGAGGTCGGGTCCTGGAGCTGCTGCGACCGCTGCTCGAGTCCCGCCGCGTCGCGGGCGCGCAGCCACACGGTCACCGTGATCTCCTGCGACGGGCGCGCGGGGCCGAGGTCGCCGCCACGCGCCGCGAATCGCGGAGTGTGGTTGGGGAGGACGGCCCGGGGGAGGGCGTTCGCCTGGACCGGGACCGATGCGAGACAGGACAGCACCACCATCGTCAGCGCGGTTCTCATACGTTTCACCTCGCGTGCAAGAAGTGAATCGATCGACCGACAACGAGGGGCGTGAGCTTGCAGCGCCGTCCTCGGGAGTGTCAAAGGGCCCGTGGGGGGCTTGCGGCTCGTCGCCGGTCGCCCGTCACGCCGGGGCCGCAGGGACGCGCGAGCCGGATCCGCCCGGAAGGGTGAGGACGCCTGCGGCCGCCCCCGGCGCGAGAGCGCGCGCGGCGGGATCAGGCCCGGGCGGCCTCGATGACCCCCTGGTAGACCTCGATCAGCTTCTCCACGGAGGCCTCCACCCGGTAGCGCTGGGACGCCTCGCGGTACCCGGCGCGTGCCCGCGCCAGCGCCTCCGGCGTCTCGACGAACGCGTCGATCTTGCGGGTGAGGTCCTCGCGAGAGCCGGACTCGAACAGGAAGTCGTCGGAGAGGGCGAACTGCGAGGCGGCGCTGAGCGGCGCGCGGGCGATGAGGCACGGCAGTCCGCAGGCCATGGCCTCCAGGACCGACATGCACTCCACCTCGACGTCGGCGGCGTGCACGCACAGGTCGGCGCCGCCGTAGTAGGGGATGAGCTCGGCCGGCTTCAGCCAGCGGAAGACGGGCTCGTTGGTCAGCGTGCGCCCCTGCGCCTCGAGGCGGGCGCGCTGCGGGCCGTCCCCCAGGATGACGAGCTGGATGCGCGCCTCGTGGCGCGACCGGCGCACCGCCTCGATGAGGAGGTCGTGGTGCTTCTCGCGGGCCAGGCGCCCCACCGAGAGGATGGTGAACTTCCCGCCGAACCGGGGGCACGCCTCCCTCGGCAGCGGGCGGTATTCGGGAGGCACGCCGTTCGAGAGGACCGTCGATGGCACGCGCAGGCCGTGGCGCTGCAGCTCCCGGCGGGCGAACTCGCTGGGGCACAGGACATGATCGCAGCGGTTGTAGGTGGTCCGCAGGAAGAACCGGTAGGTCCAGTCCACCAGCGTCCGGTTGTGGACGTTCACGTTGTGCAGGAGGTGCTCGGCCTGGACGTGGAACGTGGAGACCACCGGCACCCTCGCCTGGCGGGCCAGCGTGATGGCCCGGATCCCGAGGTAGAACGGGAACTGCACGTGGACCACGTCCTGGCGCCGGAGCGTGTCCTCGAGGATGCGCCGGTCGGGCCACGCGAACGGGAGCCGCATCTTCTGCATGATCCGGCCCGGCGTCGGGACGAAGAAGGTCGGGAGAGGCACCTTGCCCGGGGCCGGCTCGCCGGTGGCGAGCACCTCGACGACGTGACCGCGGCTCCGCAGCAGGTCCGAGAAGCGCCGCGTGGAGACGACCGCCCCGTTGTTGGCCTCGTCCCAGGCGTCGATGACCATCGCGATCCGCAGCGGCCGCGCTGGCTGGGGAAGAGGGGCTGCGCCATCCGGTCGTGTCGATGCCATGCCGCTGCACTGTATCCCATGTGAATTTGACCGCCCTCGGACGCCCGGTCTAGCCTCTCCCGACGGCTCGTCTCGCCACCGGCGGGGCCGATGCCGCTGGGACGTCCGGGAGGCCTTTCATGAGGGACGAGGGGACGCGCTTCGGAGGACTCGCCGGACGGACGGTCCTCCACTTCCTCACCCCCGCCGGCGCGCGCAGGGTGGTGTCGGCGGCCGCGCTGCTCGCCGTGATCGCGGCCGCGACCGGCGTCGTGTTCCAGCTGCTGCGCCTCCCCCTCGCGCTGACGCTGTTCCTGAGCACCGTCGCCATGTCACCGCTGGTGGGGCGGCTCACGCTCGCCGCGAAGGAAGGCGACCTCGAGGCCGGGGTGACCTCCCCCACGCCGCCGGGAGCGGTGAGGGGGTTCGTCCTGCGGTACGCCGTCCTCAACGGCCTGTGGGAGTTCCCCGTCGCGATCACCGGCGGGTGGCTCGCCGGGAACGCGATGCCCGCGCTCCACGCGAACGCCTCGACGCCGCTCCCGGAGCGAGGGCTCTGGCTGGGCGGGGCTCTCGTGCTGCTCGCCGCCGTCGCGATCGTCGCATCCGTCGCGGCGCACGTCATCGCGGCTCGCGCGTCCACGCTGGCGGCGTGCTTCACGCCCGAACCGTGGCAGTGGCTCGGGGCTCGCCGCGGAGACCTCCCCCTGTTCGTCGCCGCCCTGCTGGGCACGCCGATCCTCCTGCTGATCCTGGAGGTGCCGCCCCTCGTGCTCCTCGGAGCCGTGCTGTCGCGCGCGAGCCCGCAGGTCGCCGCCGTGGTGATGGGCGTGGGGCTCGTCGTGTGCTGGTCCTCGGTCCCGGTGTTCGTGTCGCGCCTCACGGGCGCGTTCGCGATGGACGTCGAGGCGCTCGGCGCCGACGCGGTGACGGCCGCGGCATCGGCGCATGCTGCCGTCGAGACGCTCGCCGCGCCCTCCGCGGCCCCGGCGCAGGCGCGGCCGGCGCCTTCGGCGGTGGATCTCCGGCGGGCCCTCGCGGGAATCGCCGCCCGGGCCGCGACCGACCTCCAGGGCGCTCTCGCCGACGCCGAGGCGCTCGAGGTGCAGGCTCCCGGGGAGGCGACCGTGTCCAGCCAGCTCACCGCGCTGTACCTCCGCGCCCAGCGGATCGGCGAGGCGCTGGCATGCGGGGCGAGGGCCATCGCGCGCGCCGTCGAGGGCGGGAACGGCAAGATCGCGTGCGAGGTGTTCGGGGCCCTCCGCGAGCACCGGAAGGGGCTCGCGCTGGAGGACGCCGGCTGGCAGGGGCTCGCCCGCGCCCTGGTCGCGCAGGCGAGCTTCGCGGACGCCGCCTGGTGCTACGTCCAGTTCGGTGCGGCGGGAACCGACCCGCTCCGCTGCCTCAAGGGGCTCGTGTCGGTGGCCGACGCCGCGGGCAAGGCGGGCCAGGCGGGCGTGGCGGCCAACATCCACCTGTACGTGATCAAGACCGCGCCTCGTTCGCCGAGCGCGGAGTATTGCCGCGCGGCGCTGGAGCGGCTGCAGCGGGTCAAGGCGAAACCCGCGTCCTGAGGGCCTGGGGGCCTCACTCCGCCCGCGCCAGCGCCACGACCACCACGCTCCGCGCCCCCGCGCGGCGGAGGGCCTCGGCCGCGGCGTCGGCGGTGGCGCCCGTGGTGACGACGTCGTCGAGCAGGACCAGGTCGCGCCCCGCCGCCCTCCGCGACGCCGCGAAGGCGCCGCGGACGTTCACGGCCCGCCCGGCCCGCGAGCGTCCCACCTGCGGCGCGGTCTCCCTCACGCGGCGGAGGACGGCCCGGAGCCTGGGCGCGCCCGCGGCCCGGGCGAGGTGGTCGGCGAGGAGCGCGGCCTGATCGTACCCGCGCGTGCGGCGCCGCCCGGGCGCGAGCGGCACGGCGACCACCGCCGCGCCGGCCGGCAGCGCGATCCGGTGCGCCAGCCAGCGGCCCAGCGGGCGCGCCAGCGCCGGGCGCTGGCGGTACTTGAGCGCGTGGACGGCGTCGGCGAGCGGTCCGCCCAGCAATCCCCCCGCGCGGACGGCGTCGAAGGCCGGCGGCGCGGCGAGGCACGCGCCGCAGACCTCGGGCAGCCCGGGGACTCCGCAGCGCGGACAGCCCCGCGGCACCTCCTCGATCGCTTCGGCGCAGATCGCGCAGAACGGCTCGGCCCCGGCCTCGCCGCAGGCGGCGCATCGCGGCGGGTAGACGAGGTCGAGCAGGGCGGACGCGAGCGCGCGAGCCGCGGACCGGAGCGATCGTCGTACGGCCGGCCCCGAGCCCACCGGACCCCCCCTCACCGCACCACGAGCCCGAGCCCCTTCATCTCCTTGGGCTGCGGGAGGCCCATGACCTGGAGGGCCGTCGGCGCCACGTCCGCGAGGATCCCCTTCGCCCGCAGCTTGGCGCCCCTGAAGTCCGGGTCGGCGAGGATGAACGGGACGGGGAGGAGCGTGTGCGCGGTGTGCGGCTGGCCGGTCACCGGGTCGGTCATCATCTCGCAGTTGCCGTGGTCGGCGGTGACGAGCATCGCCATCCCCTGCTTGCGCGCCGCCTGCCACAGGCGCCCCACGCACTCGTCCACCACCTTCACCGCCTGGATCGCGGCGTCGAGGATGCCGGTGTGGCCGACCATGTCCGGGTTCGCGTAGTTGACGAGGACGAACCCGTACTGGCCGGTGCCGACGGCGGCGACGAGCTTGTCGGTCACCTCCCGCGCGCTCATCGCCGGCTTGAGATCGTAGGTCTTCACGTCGCGCGGGCTCGGCACCAGGATCCGGTCCTCGCCCGGGAACACGGTCTCGCGCCCTCCGTTGAAGAAGAAGGTGACGTGGGCGTACTTCTCCGTCTCGGCGCAGCGGAGCTGCTTCAGCCCGGCGCGCGCCACGATCTCGGGGAAGATCTCGGTGAGGTCCTGCGGCGCGAACGCCACGGGCAGCTGGAACGTCTTGTCGTACTCCGTCAGGCAGACGTAGGCGGAGAGGCGCGGCACCGTCCCCCGCTCGAACTCCTGGAAGGCGGGATCGGTGAAGGCGCGGGTGATCTCGCGGGCCCGGTCCGCGCGGAAGTTGAAGAACAGGATCACGTCGCCGTCCCGGACCGGCCCCACCGGCTTGCCGTCGCCGTCCACGATCACGGTGGGCTTCACGAACTCGTCGTAGTCGCCGCGCGCGTACGAGGCCTCCATGGCGGCGACGCCGCTCGCGGCGCGGTGACCGTCGCCCTTCACCATCGCGGCCCAGGCGAGCGCGACGCGGTCCCACCGCTTGTCGCGGTCCATGGCGTAGTAGCGCCCCGACACCACCGCGACCCGCCCGTAGCCGGCGTCCCGCAGCCGCCTCTCCAGCTCGCGCATGTACCCGGCGCCGCTCTGGGGCGGCGTGTCCCGGCCGTCCATGAAGGCGTGGACGTACGCGCGCGCCACCCCCTCGCGCCGGGCGAGGTCGAGGAGCGCGTGGAGGTGCTCGACGTGGCTGTGGACGCCGCCGTCGGACAGGAGCCCCATCAGGTGGAGCGCGCCGCCCGCGGCCTTGGCCTTGCGACAGGCCAGGAGCAGCGCGTCGTTCCGGAAGAACGAGCCGTCCTCGACGGCCCGGTTGATGCGGACGAGATCCTGGTAGACGATTCGCCCGGCTCCGAGGTTCGTGTGCCCCACCTCGGAGTTGCCCATCTGCCCCTCGGGGAGGCCGACCGCGAGACCGCTCGTCTCCAGGGCGGTCGACGGGAACTCGCGGACGAGCGCATCCATGCTCGGCGTCCCGGCGAGCGCGATGGCGTTGGCCTCGCGCTCGGCGCGCAGGCCCCAACCATCGAGGACGACGAGGAGAACGGGCTTGGGCTTGGCCACGCGGAACCTCTCGGAGTAAGGCCGGTCGCGCAAGCCGTGATGTCAGAGAACCGCACCCGGCGCCACAAGAAACGATCGTGCCGTCTCCCGGGCAGGCGGCGTGTCACCCCCGACGGCGCCCGCCGCGCCGGGAGCCATTTCACTTGTGGTAAGGCTCGCCCCGCAGGATGGTGAGGGCGCGGTAGAGCTGCTCGAGGAGCACGAGCCGGGCGAGGCGGTGGGCGAGCGTCAGGCGCGAGAGCGCGAGCCGCTCGTCGGCGCGGGCGAGGACGGCGGGCGCGAGGCCGTCGGAGCCGCCGACGACGAGCGACACGTCCCGGCCGCCCTGCAGCCACCCCCCCACCCGCCTCGAGAAGGCGAGGCTGTCCGGCGCGTCGCCGCGCTCGTCGAGCGCCACCACGCGCTCGCGGGGGTCGAGCTTCGCGAGGAGGGTCTCCCCCTCCTCCTCGCGGGCCCGGGGGGTCCCCGCGTGCCGCCGCGCCTCGGGCAGCTCCACCAGCTCGAGCTTCAGGATCCGCGAGATGCGCCCGGCGTACTCCTCGATGCCCGGCTGGTAGAGGCCGGAGCGGTCCTTGCCGATGGAGAGGATGCGGAGCTTCACGACGCGACGTCGAACGACGGCCGCCGCGGGTCGAACGGATCGAGGTGGCTCGCCGCGAACCGCTCCTCGAACCGCTCGGCCCCGTGCGCGCGGAAGAACTCGTACTCGGTCGCCGAGATCGGCCACGCGCTGAGGAGCCGCCCCTCGGCGCCCGCCGGCCCCGCCACCCTCCGCGCCTCGGGCGCGAGCCAGAACGGCTCGCCGAGGTAGAGCGCGTCCTTGGCGAACGCCCGGGCGAACTCCGGGACCGCCTCCGCCAGCCCGCCCACCGCGACGCCCCAGCCGAGCGCCAGGCGCGACTGCACCGCGAAGAAGGACACGTTGGCGAGCAGCGCCGGCCCGTCGTCCCAGCCGGCCGCGAGCGGCAGCAGGATCTCGCAGAACCCGGAGACCTCGGCCCGGTGGTGGGCGAGCCCCAGCGTGCAGAAGGTGAGGCACCCCTCCGGCGCGGAGAAGGTGAGGACCTCGATGGCCGGCGCCGCGGGATCCTGCTCGAAGGCCGCGCGGTCCACCGGCTCCCCGAGCAGGCGGGTGAGGTGATCGAGGTAGCGGGTGCCCCAGACGCCCGTCCCGCCCGCTGCGCTCATGACACCCGCCCCTGCGCCACCGCGGCGCGCTGGCGGCCCGCGGCCGCGGAAAGCACCTCGTCGAGCTTGGCGAGCATCTCGCGGTTCCCGTCCTGCCGGTAGCCTGCCAGGTTTCGCTCGAACTCGGGGAGGCGCTCCACGAACTCCCCGAGCCGCTCGCGTGTGATCTCGTCGGAGGCGAGGCCGTAGCCGACCGTCTCCAGATAACGCGCGTTCAGGATCTGCTCGAACTGCTTCTTCACCGGGACCGACAGCATGGGGCGCCGCAGGTAGACCGCCTCGCTCATGAGCGTGAAGCCGCCGCCCGACACCACGCCGCGCGCGGTGCGCAGGTCCTCGACGAAGCGGACCTCGTCGAAGGGCCTCCAGAGCAGGTTGTCGTCGCGCACGTCGGCGGTGAGGTCGCGGCGCAGCCCGTACACGCGGCACTCACGGCCGCAGCCCTTCAGGATCTCGGCGAGGCGCGGGTTCGAGGTGGAGGTCTGGTAGACGAGGAGGTGCTCGCCGGGATCGGGGCGCGCCGCCAGGACCTCGGGGCGGAGGACCGGCGGGTGGAGCGTCGTCCGCGGCTTCGACACCCGGGGGCGGAAGAACGTGCCGATGAGGTAGTGGAAGCAGCCCGGCAGCTTCGCCTTCACCACCGCCTTGGCGACGAGGTACTGCGACCGCTTCCCCGCCAGGATCTCCGGCGGGTGGTCGCACCGGTTCACGATCTGGATGTTGTCGAGCGAGATCACCGGCACGCCGTGCACCCGGCCGTAGAGGTGGCTCCAGCTCTCGAAATCGGACATCACCACGTCGGGCCGGAAGTCCTCCCCCAGGCCGAAGTAGGCGCGGATGTTGCGCGGCCAGCCGCCGCCCACGGCCCCCAGGAGGTTCTGGAGCGCGGTGCGGACGTTCTTCACCGCGTTGTCCCGGTAGACGATGGAGAGCCCCCAGATCCGGTTCACGCCGAGCCGCTCGCCCTCGCGCGCCTTGAGGTAGTCGTGCGCGCGGCCGGAGACGACCACCTGCACCTCGTGCCCGCGCGCGACGAGCGCCTCGATCACGACCCGCGAGCGGGTCGCGTGCCCCATCCCCTCCCCGGCGACCCCGTAGAGCACGCGCATGCCGGGAGCATAGCGTGGAGTGGATCGGTCGGGGGGCGCTTCGCCGACTTTCGGCCACCAGAGGTGGCTAGGGGCAGCGCGGCGCCGCGCCCGCCTCGATCTCCCGTGAGTCGAGGGGCAGCGCGTGCGGAGCGCGGCCCGGGGCGAGGTCCGCCGCCTCCAACCGGGCGAGCGAGCGGCCCCCGGGACGCGTCGTGCGAACGGCAGCGAGCCGGCCGTCCGCGGCGTAGAACGCCTCGACCTCGCGCGCGTCGCCGGTCCCCGGCGAGATCGTCAGCCGCACGACGCGGCCCCGCGGGTCCCGATCCACGCGCCGGGCCCCCTCCCCGGGGCAGGCCTGCGCCGGCGCGGTGGTGAGCCGCCCCTGCGCTGCGAGCCGGTCCACCAGCGCCACGGGATCGTCGTCCGGGGGGGACTCCTCCCGCTTCGCCATGGCCGAAGACGCCGATGCTGCTCGCCGGTCGGCGAGCACCGCGCCGGGTGCGGCCGCCGGGGCCGCCGGCGCGACCGCCGCCGGGCTGGGCATCGGTCGGCTCCGCTCCGGCGCCTTCGCGTAGCGGTCGGAGGCCGCGCCTGCCTGCTCCCCGGCGGGGGGCGCGGCCGCCTCGCCCGGCTGGGCGGGCTCGAGGCGCGGGGCGCTCGCGGGCGGCGGCGCGAACGCCATCGCGCCGCCGGCGGCGGGGGGCGCCTCGGCCCTGGCGACGGCCTTCTTCTCGGTGCGGACCTCCGCCGGGTGCCGGGGCCCCACGGCGAGCGGAGTCGCCTCCGCCGCAGGCCGGCCCTGGTCGGCGCGCGGAGGCGCGGATGCGAACGGCCCGGGCGCCGGGGGAGCCGGCGCGGCGCTCTCGGGCGCGCTCGCCTCCCGCTGGCTCGACGCGACCAGCGCGTCCGCGGGCATCGGGCGGCGGCCCACGTCGGCCACGCGGAGCGACACCACCACCACCGCGGCGGCGCCGAGGGCGCCGAGCGTCCCGGCCCAGAGCCAGGGCGGGATGAGCCGCGGCGGCCGCTGGTGCACCTTCCCGCGCGCCGCCTCGCGGGCCGCGGCGAGGAGCACGGCCTCGCCGCGCTCGGGCGCCGGCTCGGGGGCGAGCGCCGCCATCGCGCGCCGCGTGGCGCGGATCCGCTCCAGCTCGGCGCGGCACGCCTCGCACCCGGCGAGGTGCGCCTCGAGGGAGCGGGCCTCGCGCCGGGAGATCTCGCCGTAGGCGAGGTCGAGGAGCCGCTCCTGGAAGGCGTCCCGGGTCATCGCACCGCGCTCCTCGCGGCGTCCGGCGCCGCCGCGTCCGCCGTGATCCCCATCGCCTCGAGCCGCGCCCGCAGCGCCTCGAGCGCGTAGCGCATCCGGCTCTTCACCGTGTTCTCGGGCGTGCCCGTCACCTGCGCGATCTCCTTGAAGGGGAGGCCGGCGTACTCCCGGAGCAGGAACACCTCGCGCTGCTCCTCCGGGAGCGCCGCCAGGGCCGCCTCCAGCTTGGGCCGCAGCAGCGAGGCGTCCGCCGCCCGATCCGGCGCCGGGTCCTCCGAGGCGGCGCGCTCGCGCGGCGGGTCGCCGGCCGCCGACGCGTCGAGGGGGTCGGTGCGGCGGAACGCGGCCCGGCGCGCCTCGTCCACGGCGAGGTTCCGCGCGATGGTGTAGAGCCAGGTCGAGAAGCGCGCGCGCTCCTCCCAGCCCCCCGCCGCCTTCACCACCTTGAGGAAGGCCTCCTGGGACAGGTCCTCGGCGCGGGCGCGGTCCCCGGTGAGCCGGACCAGGAACGAGAAGACGGGAGTCCGGTGGCGTCGCACGAGGACCTCGAAGGCCCGCGCGTCGCCGCCCTGGAAGCGCAGCATCAGCCTCTCGTCGCTCTCTTCCGCCACCGGCGCTCGCGGGGTCCCGCAGCTGAAACGCGCGGGACGGGGAAAGGATCTGGCGGAGTCTACACCGCCCACCCACGACGTGGTCCCGCCGTCGGGCCCGCGGGCGCCGACCTGCCCCGCCCGGAGCGGCGCGGGAGGCGGCCCTGCCCTAGACGTCTCCCGTGCCCGACCTCGACGCGGTGGTGGTGGGCTCGGGTCCGAACGGGCTCGCCGCGGCGGTGGCGCTCGCGCGGGAGGGCTGGCGGGTGCTGGTCCGGGAGGGCGCGGCGGAGCTCGGCGGCGGCGCCCGCACGGCGGAGCTGACCCTCCCCGGCTTCCTGCACGACCCCTGCTCCGCCGTCCACCCGCTGGCGGTGGGCTCGCCCTTCCTGCGGACGCTGCCGCTCGCCGCGCACGGGCTCGAGTGGGTCGAGCCGCCCGCGGCGCTCGCGCACCCCTTCGACGACGGAACCGCGGCCCTCCTGTCGCGCTCGCCCGGCGAGACCGCCGCCACCCTCGACGCCGCCGACGCGCGCGCGTGGCCGGCCCTCCTCGCGCCGCTCGCGGAGCGTTTCCACGACCTCGCCGAGGACGTGCTCGGGGCCGTCGTCCACCTCCCGCGCCACCCGCTCCTGCTCGCCCGCTTCGGCGCCTCCGGCGTCCTCCCCGCCGTGGCGCTGGCCGGCGCCCGGTTCCGCGGGCCGCGGGCGCGGGCGCTCTTCGCCGGGATCGCCGGGCACGCCGGGGCGCCGCTCGGGCGCTCGCCCACCGCGGCGTACGGCCTCCTCCTCGGAGCGGCGGCCCACGCGGTCGGCTGGCCGGTGCCGCGCGGCGGCGCGGGGCGGATCTCGGCCGCGCTGGCGGCGGTGCTGCGCGACCACGGGGGCGACGTCGAGCTGGGGCGCTGGGTGCGCTCGCTCGACGACCTGCCGCCCGCCCGCGCCACGCTCCTCGACCTGGCGCCGCGCGGCGTGCTCGCGGTGGCCGGGGCCCGCCTCCCGCCCGCGTTCCGGCGGCGGCTCGAGCGCTGGCGCCACGGTCCGGGCGCCTTCAAGCTCGACTGGGCGCTGGCGGGCGCCATCCCCTGGCGCGCGCCGGAGTGCGCACGGGCCGGCACCGTCCATCTCGGCGGGACGCTGGAGGAGATCGCCGCCGCGCTCGACGAGGCGTGGCGCGGCCTGCCGCCGGCGCGGCCGTTCGTCCTCCTCGCGCAGCCGTCGCTCTTCGATCCGTCGCGTGCGCCGCCGGGCCGGCACACGGCCTGGGCTTACTGCCACGTGCCCAGCGGGTTCGACGGGGACGCCACGGCGGCCGTCGAGGCGCAGGTGGAGCGGTTCGCCCCCGGGTTCCGCGACCTGGTGCTCGCCCGCGCGGCGCGCGGCCCGGTGGACCTCGACCGCGAGAACCCGAACCTCGTCGGCGGCGACGTGGGAGCAGGCGCGTGCGGGCTCCGGCAGACCGTCGCCCGGCCCCGGGTGCTCGCGCCGTGGTCGACGCCGCTGCCCGGCCTCTTCCTCTGCTCCGCCGCGACGCCACCCGGCGGCGGTGTCCACGGGATGTGCGGGTGGCACGCGGCCCGGGCCGCGCTCGCCGCGGGGCGGCGGTGAGGACCTTCGGGGCCCACGACCCCGACCCCGGGCCGGCACCCCGGCCGGAAGGGAAGCGCTGCGGCGCTACGCCGAGAGGGGCACGAGCTGCGACAGGATCATGCCGTTCGGCAGCATGTCGTCCGGCGGCGTCGTCCCCGAGGCGAAGGCCTGGAGCCGCTTGCAGCGCTCGGCGCCGTCGGTGGACTCACAGTAAAGACCCTGCCAGACCCGCGAGGCCTCCGCCATCGACATGGTCTTGAACATCGGACAGTGCTCGGCGTAGCGGCACGACATCGTGGCGCCCTCCCGCACCCTTCGTACCGCGGACGGCGCGTCGCCGCGTAGGGCCGGATCGTGGGACACGCGGGCGCGGCGAACTGCCCTTCCCGCGCTCAAGCGACACGGCGCGGCGGCGGCGCGTTCCACTCGTCCGGGAGATTGAGGAGCCGGCCGTTTGGCAGCAGCCGCACCGGGACCTCCGCGCCCGCGGAGGCGAGCTTGTAGCGCTCGCAGCGGGTATGGGACCCCTCGCAGTAGAAGCTCTGCCAGACCCGGAGCGCCTCCTTCATGGAGATGTTCGCGTGGAGCGCGCAGCCGGTGAGGAGGGGGCAGTTCGCCATTCGGGTCCGCCTCGCAGCAGGAGGCGAACCCTCGCTGTGCAAGTGTGAGCCCCGGGGCCGTTCCGCCCAAGATACCGAAAATATAGGCGTCTTCCCGATAGGGCGGGCGGGTCGTCCCTCACCGGCGGGTCAGGCTTGGCCCTACACGTCGCGGTGCGGCGCCGGTGCAGCGCCGGTACCCCGTTCAGGGGCGACGCGTGGCCCGGACGCACGAGGGCCCGGCCCGCCGAACGGACCGGGCCCTCTTCCTGCGAACGCCGCTTATGCGCGCGCCTTGGGCGTGCCGGTGCCCTGACCGAGCAGCACCGCCGGGTTCATCGCCTTGGAGAGCTGCTCGTAGAGCGCGTAGCGCTCCTTCACGTCCTTCTGCGCCTGCTCCAGCATCTTCTTGAAGCCCTCGGGGTTCGCCTGCTCCACCTGGCGGAAGCGGGTCTCGTGCATGACGAACTGCGCGAGGTCGAGCTTCGGGGCGGGGCTGTCGAGCTTGAGCGGGCTCTC
Source organism: Anaeromyxobacteraceae bacterium (assembly GCA_035519395.1). Classification (GTDB taxonomy): domain Bacteria; phylum Myxococcota; class Myxococcia; order Myxococcales; family Anaeromyxobacteraceae; genus Anaeromyxobacter. The sequence continues at coordinate 19,329 of DATIWK010000120.1, forward strand.
TCCGGCCGCGACGCGCCGCGGGTCGTAGCGGAAGAGCGGCCAGTAGCCGGTGTCCACCGCGCGCTCCTGCTGCGTGATGGCGTCGCTCATCTCGTAGCCGTGCGCGATGCAGTGCGCGTACGCGATGATCACCGAGGTCCCGGTGTAGCTGTCCGCCTCCTTGAACGCGTTCACCGTCTGCGCGTCCTTGGCGGCGAGGGCCACGCGCGCCACGTAGGGGTGGCCGTAGCTCATGGCGAGCATGGCCAGATCCTTCTTGGGCATGGTCTTGCCGGCCATCGCGAACTTGGCGGCCGCGCCCATGGGCGTCGCCTTGGAGGCCTGGCCGCCGGTGTTCGAGTACACCTCGGTGTCGAGCACCAGGATGTTCACGTCCCGGCCCTGGGCGATCACGTGGTCGAGGCCGCCGTAGCCGATGTCGTACGCCCAGCCGTCGCCGCCCACGATCCAGACGGACTTGCGGACCAGGTAGTCGGCGATCTTCGACAGCCACGCCGCCTCGGGCGTCTTCATCCCCGCCAGCTTCTGCTTGAGGTCCGCGATGCGGACGCGCTGCTTCGCGATCCCCGCCTCGTCGGTCTGGGTCGCCCCGAGGATCTCCTTCACGAACGCGTCGCCCAGCGCCGCGCCCATGGTGCCGAGGATCTCGCGGGCGTGCTCCGCCTGCTTGTCGATGGCGAGGCGCATCCCGAAGCCGAACTCGGCGTTGTCCTCGAAGAGCGAGTTCGCCCAGGCCGGGCCCAACCCCTGGGCGTCGGCGGTGTACGGCGTGGTGGGGAGGTTCGCGCCGAAGATGGAGGAGCAGCCGGTGGCGTTCGCGATCATGGCGCGGTCGCCGTAGAGCTGGGTGAGGAGCTTGATGTAGGGGGTCTCGCCGCAGCCGGTGCAGGCGCCGGAGAACTCGAAGAGGGGCTCCAGGAACTGCGTGCCCTTCACGTCGAGCTTCACCTTGGTGCGATCCGGATCCGGGATGGAGAGGAAGAAGTCCCAGTTCCGGCGCTCCGGCTCCTTGAGCGGGAGGGCGTTGACCATGTTGATGGCCTTCTTGCCCTTCTCGGTCTTGGACTCGGCGGGGCAGATCTCCACGCAGAGCGAGCAGCCCGTGCAGTCGTCCGGCGCGACCTGCAGGGCGTACTTGGCGCCCTTCACGTCCGCGGACTTGTAGTCCATGGTCTTGAAGCCCGCCGGTGCGCCGGCGAGCGCCGCCGGCTCGAAGTACTTGGGCCGGATGGCCGCGTGCGGGCAGATGAGCGCGCACTTGTTGCACTGGATGCAGATGGGCTGCTCCCAGACCGGGATCTCGAGCGCGATGGACCGCTTCTCCCACCGGGACGTGCCCGTCGGCCAGGTGCCGTCCACCGGGAACGCCGAGACCGGGAGCTGGTCGCCCTTGCCCGCCAGCATGAGCGCGGTGACGCGCTTCACGAAGTCGGGCGCGATCTCGGCGACGGGCGGCGGCCGCGGCGCGCCGCCCACCTTCCTGCCGGCGAGGCTCACCTCCTCGAGGTGCGCGAGGGTGGTGTCCACCGCCTCGAAGTTCTTCTTCACGACCTCGGCGCCCTTGCGGCCGTAGGTCTTCTCGATGGCCTTCTTGATGTGGCCGATGGCCTCGGCGCGGGGCAGGACGCCGGAGATGGCGAAGAAGCAGGTCTGCATGATCGTGTTGATGCGCACGCCCATGCCGGTTTCCTTGGCCACCTTGTAGGCGTCGATCACGAAGAGCTTGAGCTTCTTGTCGAGGAGCTGCTGCTGGACCTCCCGGGGCAGCTTCTCCCAGACCTGGTCCTTGCCGTACGGGGAGTTGAGGAGCACGGTCGCGCCGGGCACCGCCGACTCCACCATCTCGTACTTCTCGAGGAAGCCGAACTGGTGACAGGCGACGAAGCTCGCCCTGGCCACCAGGTAGGCCGAGTGGATGGGCCGGGGCCCGAAGCGCAGGTGCGAGACGGTGAGGGTGCCGGACTTCTTCGAGTCGTAGACGAAGTAGCCCTGCGCGAAGTTGGGCGTGTCCTCGCCGATGATCTTGATCGAGTTCTTGTTGGCGCCGACGGTGCCGTCCGCCCCCAGGCCGAAGAAGAGCGCGCGCACCACGTCGGCCGGCTCGGTGTCGAAGGTCGGGTCCACCTTGAGCGAGAGGTGGGTGACGTCGTCGTTGATGCCCACCGTGAAGTGCCGCCTGGGGCGCGGCTTGCCGAGCTCGTCGTAGACCGCCTTCACCTGGGCGGGCGTGAACTCCTTCGAGGAGAGCCCGTAGCGGCCGCCGATCACGGTGAGCTGGTGATGGAACCGGTCGATGTGCGCCTGCTCCGCCTCGCGGAGCGCCGTCACCACGTCCTGGTAGAGCGGCTCGCCCAGCGCGCCGGGCTCCTTGGTGCGATCGAGCACCGCGATGTGGTGCGTGGTCCGCGGCAGCGCCGCCATGAACCGGCCCAGGTCGAAGGGCCGGTAGAGCCGCACCTTCACCAGGCCGACCTTCTCGCCCCTGGCGACGAGGTACTCGACCGCCTCCTGCGCCGTCTCGGCGCCGGAGCCCATGATGACGAGGATCCGCTCCGCCTCGGGGTGGCCGACGTACTCGAAGAGCTTGTAGCGGCGGCCGGTGATCTTCCCGAAGTGGTCCATCGCCGCCTGCACGTGGTCCGCGGCGGCGGCGTAGAAGGTGTTGCACGCCTCGCGCGCCTGGAAGAAGGCGTCGGGGTTCTGGGCGGTGCCGCGGATGCTCGGCCGGTCGGGCGTGAGCGCGCGGCCGCGGTGGGAGGCCACCAGCTCGTCCGGGATCATCTGCCGGAGGTCGTCGTCGGTCAGCTCCTCCATCTTCGCCACCTCGTGCGAGGTGCGAAACCCGTCGAAGAAGTGGAGGAACGGCACGCGCGAGAGCATCGCGGCGCGCTGCGCGACGGCGGCGAAGTCGTGCGCCTCCTGCACCGACGCGGAGGCGAGCAGCCCGAAGCCGGTCTGCCGCACCGCCATCACGTCCGAGTGGTCGCCGAAGATGGAGAGCGCGTGGGTCGCGACGGTGCGCGCGCTCACGTGCATGCACATCGACGTCAGCTCCCCGGCGATCTTGTACATGTTGGGGATCATGAGCAGCAGGCCCTGCGACGCCGTGAAGGTCGTCGTCAGCGCCCCCGCCTGCAGCGCGCCGTGCACCGCGCCGGAGGCGCCGCCCTCCGACTGCATCTCCGAGACGGTCGGGACGGTGCCCCAGACGTTCTTGCGGCCCTTGGCGGACCAC
>DATIWK010000121.1:0-19455 GCA_035519395.1 Anaeromyxobacteraceae bacterium
CCCGCTCCCCCCAGGAGTCGCTGCCCGCCGGTGTCCGGCCGACGGGCCTGTCCGACGCCGAGAAGCTGGAGAAGTCCGCGGAGCACCTCGCGCGCATGAAGGCGGCGATGAAGCTCGTCCTCGTCCGCGTCGAGGAGGCGCGCTACGAGAAGGACGTCGTGAAGCTCAACTGCGTGAACGAGAAGCTCGCGCAGATCAAGGGGCTCCTCAAGGTCGCGGAGCAGGCGGACATCTCGCTCCACGAGGCGATCTCCTCGAGCGACGAGGGGGCCGACTCCGAGTTCGCCAAGATCGGCATCGCGCGCACGAAGGTCGAGACGCTGCGCGGCGAGGCCGAGCAGTGCATCGGGCAGCTGGCGTACGTGGTCGACGAGAAGACGACCATCGAGGTGCAGCAGCCGGCGAACCTCCCGGGCACCAGCGCCTCGGAATGGGGCAGGAGCAACCCGCCGTCGTGGGGCGGTGCTCCGCCGGTGGTGCGGCCCCCGCCCGCGAGCGCCTGGCGGTGACTTTGGTTTCCTAACCTCCGCCGCGGAATGGGATTCGGTGCCGGAGGTCAGCAAGCGGATCGAGCCGTCGCGCGCGGGTACACCCCCCGCGCGAGTGGGGCCGTTCGTGCCGCCGAGAGGGCCGTCGAAACCATGCGGATGAAGCTCACCATCGCGATGCTGCTGCTGGCCTGGGTCGTCGGTCCCGCGCCGGCGGCCGCCGGCCCCGGGGACGGCATCCGGATCGGTGGTACCGGGGGGCGGCTCCACCCGTACCTGGAGCTCGAGCCGCGGTACGACTCGAACGTCTACCTGGCCGATCCCACGACCGGGACCGGCGCGGTCGGCGACTTCATCATCCACTTCCGTCCCGGGCTCAGGCTGGACATTCCCGGCGATCCGGTGAAGCTGACCTTCGACGGCGCGCTCGACTGGGCGCAGTACACCGGTGCCCAGGGGGCCACCTCCGGCCTCTCCCACCTGTACGCGTACGCCCTGCTCGGCGTGATGGTGAACGAGCACGGCACGGTGTCGCTCGACGCGGGTGACGACTTCTGGCGGACCAACAACTCGCCGTCGATGTCGCTCGGGTCCGCGGTCATCACCAACTTCAACACGCTCCACGCGAAGGTGCCCTGGACGCCGGGCGGCGGCGCGCTGGTCCTCACCACGACCGGCACCTGGGTCCTCGAGTCGTTCGAGCCCTACTACTCCGGAGCGGTGTGCGACCCGAACGCGTACCCTGGCTGCAGCTCGTCCTACTACTCGAAGCTCGGCTACAACGAGCTGCGCGCCACGGAGGCGATCAGCTGGAAGTTCCTTCCGCGCACCTCGGCGGTCTTCGAGGCCGAGTTCTTCGACCGGATCCCCGTCGACCGCACCGTGTCCGTCGGCGTCGACGGCCTCCGCGTCAGGGCCGGCGCCACCGGCCTGGTGACGGCGCACTTCGCGGCGACCCTGAAGGCTGGGTACGGCGACACGCTCCACTCCGCCGGAGTTCCGTACGGGACGTGGCTGCTCACGGCCGAGGGGGAGTGGATCGGGAACGAGCTGATGGGCGCCAAGGCCGGATACGTGCACGACCTCGGCTCCGATCCTGGCAACGAGTTCGCGCTCTACGACTTGAACCGCGCCTACGCCGACGGCCGGCTCCAGCTGACCTCGGGCCCGACCCTGGAGCTGCGTGCCGACTGGGAGCGCCGCGACTACCACCAAACGCCGTCGTCGACGCTGCCCCCCGGGGCGAACGCGCAGCTCCTCCACGTCCAGCCCTCGATCGAGGGCGAGCTCACGCGCTGGCTCAAGCTCGCGGGGGGCTACACGTTCACGAAGCGCATGTCCCACCTCCCCACCGTCACCACTCCGATCGCGGCCTACAACTACTCGAAGAACGAGGTCTGGGTCCGCGCCACGTTCACCTACTGACCTCCGTGCGGCCGGCGCGCCGGAGCGCCGTTGACGGGCCTGCCGGGGTCCGGTAGGGAACGGATCCCCATGCGCGTCCGCCTCGCCGCTGCCCTCGCCCTGGCCGTGCTCGCCGCCTGCGCCGGGCGCTCCCGCGCTCCGGCGGCCGATCCGGAGGTGCCGGCGCCGCCGGCCATCGCCGCGCGGCTCGGCCCGGGCGACGTCTTCGAGGTGCGGATCTACCAGGAGCCGGAGCTGTCCGGCATCTACCAGGTTGGCCCGCAGGGCGACGTCACGTTCCCGCTCTGCCAGCGCGTCCCGCTCACCGGCCTCATGCCCAACGAGGTCGCCGACAAGCTGCGCGAGTGCCTGTCGAAGGGATTCCTGCGCGACCCCCAGGTCACGGTGCTGGTCCGGGAGTACAACTCGAAGAAGGTCTTCGTCTTCGGCGAGGTGCAGAAGCCCGGGACGTTCCCCTTCGAGGACGGGATGTCGATCGTCCAGGCCGTGACGGTGGCGGGCGGGTTCACGCGCAGCGCGGCGCAGAACTCCACCTCGGTGACCCGCAAGGTGAACGGGCAGGAGGTGAAGGTGAAGGTGAACGTCCAGGACATCGCCCTCGGGCGCGCGCCGAACTTCATCCTGCAGCCGGGCGACATCGTGTTCGTTCCCGAGAGCCTGTTCTGATCACACGGGGGCTGCGCCCCCGCCCCGCCGGCAGAGCCGTCGGGGCCACCCCAGCTCGCAGGGGCCCCGCTCGGCCGCGCGCCTCCGGCGCTCGCCTCGCGCCCCTGCGGGAGGGGCTGCGCCCCTCCCCAGCCTGCGGCTGGGGCCCCTCCCTGCTACACCGTCATCGTCCGATGACAGGACTTCCCCGCATCGCCGCCGAGATCGTCCGCTGCCGCGCCTGCCCGCGGCTCGTCCGCTGGCGCGAGCAGGTCGCGCGCGAGAAGCGCGCCGCCTACCGCCACGAGGAGTACTGGGGCCGGCCCGTGCCGGGGTTCGGCGACCCGGCCGCTCGGATCGCCATCGTGGGCCTCGCCCCGGGCGCGCACGGCGCGAACCGGACCGGGCGGATGTTCACCGGCGACGGGTCGGGCGAGTTCCTGTACGCGGCGCTCCACCGGGCGGGGATCGCGAACCGGCCCGAGGCCCGGACGCGCCACGACGGCCTCGCGCTCGCGGGTGCGTTCATCGCGGCGGCGGCGCGCTGCGCGCCGCCGGACAACCGGCCCACGCCGGCGGAGCTGGCGCGCTGCGCCCCGTTCCTCGACGCGGAGCTGGACGCGCTGCCCGGGCTCCGGGTGGTGCTCGCGCTGGGTGCCATCGCCTGGGACGCAGCCCTGGGGTGGCTCGGGCGCCACGGCCACGCCCTCCCCAGGCCCCGGCCCCGGTTCGCACACGGCGCCGAGCTGCGGCTCGGCGGGGCGCCGGCGCTGCTCGGGAGCTACCACGTGTCTCGCCAGAACACGCAGACGGGCCGGCTCACGCCGGCGATGTTCGACGCGGTGGTGGCGCGGGCGCTGGCGCTCACGTCGGGCTGAGCCGTCCGTCCCGCGGCCCCCCGGGTCGCCGCACGCACGGCGCCGGGTGCGCCGGGGCCGTTCGGCGGCCGGATCCGCGGTGGCACGCGGCCTGCTCAACGCCCCTCCATGCTCGTGCGCGTCCGTTCCGGCGCCATCCTGGGCGTCGACGCGATCCAGGTCGACGTCGAGGTCGAGGCGTCGCTGGGGATGCCGCACTTCCACATGGTGGGACTCCCCAGCGGCGCCGTGCAGGAGGCGAAGATCCGGGTGGTCGCCGCCATCCGCAACTGCGGCGCGGACCTGCCGCAGAAGCGGATCGTCGTGAACCTGGCGCCCGGAGACTTGCGCAAGGACGGGCCGGGCTTCGATCTGCCCATCGCGGTGGCCCTCCTCGGCGCCGTGAACGCGATCCCGGCGGAGCCGCTCGACGGCGTGCACCTCGTCGGCGAGCTCGCGCTCTCCGGCGAGGTGAAGCCGGTGCGCGGCGTCCTGCCCATCGCCATCGAGGCGCGCCGGGCTCGCGCGCGCCTCCTCGTGGTCCCGGAGGCGAACCTGCGCGAGGCCGCCGTCGTCGAGGGGCTCACGGTTCGGGCGGCTCGCAGCCTCGGCGAAATGGTGGCGTGGGCGCGCGGCGAGGCCTCCCTCCGCCTCCCGGTCTCGGTCCTGCACGATCCGGAGCCGCCGTCCCCGCCGCTCGACCTCGCCGACGTCGCCGGGCAGGACCACGCCAAGCGCGCGCTGGAGGTCGCGGCCGCGGGCGGGCACGCGCTCCTCATGTTCGGCCCGCCGGGGAGCGGCAAGACCATGCTGGCGAGGCGGCTCCCGACGCTCCTCCCGCCGCTCGACTTCGAAGAGGCGATCGAGGCGACCGTGGTCCACAGCGTGGCCGGGCTGACGCGCCACCGCGGGCTCCTGCTGCAGCGGCCGTTCCGCGCGCCGCACCACTCCATCTCCGACGCCGGGCTCGTGGGCGGGACGGGCATGCCGCGCCCGGGCGAGGTCTCCCTCGCGCACCACGGCGTCCTCTTCCTCGACGAGCTGCCCGAGTTCCGGCGGCACGTGCTGGAGGCGCTGCGCCAGCCTGCCGAGGACGGCGAGGTCACCATCGCGCGGGCCGGGCGGAGCGTGACCTACCCGGCGCAGTTCCTCCTCGTGGCGGCGATGAACCCCTGCCCCTGCGGTTACCACGGCGACCGCCGGCGCGCCTGCCGCTGCACCGCGCACGAGCTGTTCGCCTACCGGCGCCGGATCTCCGGACCGCTGCTCGACCGCGTCGACCTGCACGTGGACGTCCCCGCCGTCCCGCAGCCGCTCCTGGGCGCGGCCGGCGCCGGGCCGGGCAGCGCCGAGGTGCGCGAGCGGGTGGTGCGGACGCGCCAGGCGCAGGCGGAGCGCGCGGGACCGCACGGCGCGCGGGTCAACGCGCGGCTGCGCGGCGCGGCGCTGCGCCGCCTGTGCGCGCCGGACGAGCCCGGCCGCGCGCTGCTCGCCCGGGCCGTGGAGAAGCTGGGGCTCTCCGCCCGGGCGCACGACAAGGTGCTGCGCGTGGCGCGGACGCTCGCGGACCTGGAGGGCTGCGAGGCCGTGCGCGCGGTCCACGTCGGCGAGGCCATCCAGTACCGGGCGCTGGACCGGCCCCAGCTCTGAAACCACGCCGTCCCCGGGGCGGCGACAACACCCGCGTGCGCGGGAGACGAGAGGACGATCGATGAGCAAGCTGGTGGAGAAGGTGAGGGCGTTCACCCACGGGTTGAGCGGCGAGAAGAACGCGGCGCTCGACCAGGCGGTGGGCAGCATCGAGAAGCAGTTCGGGAAGGGGAGCATCATGCGACTCGGCGACGTCGGAGACGCGCCCCAGGTCGCGGTGGTGCCCTCGGGCTCCCTCGGGCTGGACCTGGCGCTGGGTGTGGGCGGCCTGCCCCGCGGCCGGGTGGTGGAGATCTACGGACCCGAGTCGTCCGGGAAGACCACCCTCGCGCTCCACGCCATCGCCGAGGCCCAGAAGACGGGCGGGGTGGCCGCCTTCATCGACGCCGAGCACGCGCTGGACGTGACCTACGCGCGGCGGCTCGGCGTCTCGCTCCGGGACCTGCTGGTGTCGCAGCCGGACACCGGCGAGCAGGCGCTGGAGATCGCCGAGCAGCTGGTCCGCTCCGGCGCGGTGGACCTCATCGTGGTGGACTCGGTGGCGGCGCTGGTGCCGAAGGCGGAGATCGAGGGCGAGATGGGGGACGCGCACATGGGGATCCAGGCACGGCTCATGAGCCAGGCGATGCGGAAGCTCACCGGGGTCGTGTCGCGCAACCAGACCATCGTCATCTTCATCAACCAGATCCGGATGAAGATCGGGGTGGTCTTCGGGAACCCCGAGACCACCACCGGCGGTAACGCGCTCAAGTTCTACGCGTCGGTCCGGCTCGACATCCGGCGCACGGGGCAAGTGAAGGAGGGCGAGACGGTGGTGGGGAGCCGCACCCGCGTCAAGGTCGTGAAGAACAAGGTGGCCCCGCCGTTCCGCGAGGCGGAGTTCGACATCCGCTACGGCGTCGGCGTGGACCGGTTCGCCGAGGCGGTGGACCTGGGCGTCGATCGCGGGATCGTCGAGAAGTCCGGCGCGCACTTCGCCCTCGACGGCGAGCGCATCGGGCAGGGGCGCGAGCGGGCCATGGAGTGGCTCCGGTCGAACCCGCAGGCGTTCGAGCTGCTGGTGGCGCGTATCAAGGAGGCGCACGCGGCGGCGGCGGCAGGTGCGGGCGGGGTGCAGTGCGCTGCCGCGGCCTCCGCGGGGACGCCGCAGATCGCGGTGGCCGGGTGACCGCCGGACCCGGGCCGGGCGCGGCCCGCGGTCCGCCATCACCGCCGCCGGAGCGGCGCGCGCCGTCAGAAGAAGAAGTACCGCAGCGTCACGTTCGTCACCCAGCGGTCGTGGGCGGCCAGCGCGGGCGTCCTGAAGCCACCGACGTCGAACGGGTGACCGAAGTGGACGCGCAGGAGGAGGGGGCCGAACAGCACGTTCACGCCGAGGACCCCGGTGAGGGTGCGCGCATCCCAGGCGCCGAGCCGGGCGATCGAGTGGTCCGGGTTGTGCGTGCTCTCCAGCTGGTTGAAGACGCCGCCGAAGTCCATGGCCATGACGCCCTCGATGTAGTCGAAGAACAGGAGCCGGATGAGCGCGTCCATGGGGAACTGCAGCTCGGCGTTCGCCACGTAGAAGTGGTGGCCGATGAGGTCCACGATGTCGAACGGGTAGAAGCCGCGCAGGTTGTCCGCCGAGGTGAGCCAGTAGGTGCGCTCCCAGACGACGGTGTTGCTGCCGGGCGAGAAGGCCGTCCCGCCCGCGAACCGCAGCATGAAGTTGGACCGCCCGATGAGCTGCCAGTACCGCTCCGCGTCGAGGCGGGCGAAGCCGTGGACCGCCTTGCGGGTGGGGAGGTACCCGCCGCCGAACTCGAGGAGGAGCGACGAGCCGTCGATGGGTCCGGTGTAGGGGTCGTAGCGGAGGGTGTCGTAGCCGAACCGGATGGTCGGCGAGATCTGCGGGTTGACGCCGCCGTTCTGCGTGACCCAGTTGCGCTGCGCGCTCTCCACGTTGGCTTGCTGCTCCGCCGGCGGGCCGTTCGGGTCGAACTGCGGATCGGCGTAAGGGCTCCCCGGAGTCTGGATCCCGCTGCAGGCGAGGTTGATGGTGGTGCTGTTCGGGTTGAAGTCGGTGAGGCAGTAGCGCTGCACCGCCCCGAGCGTCAGCTCGAACTCGAGGCGCCGGAAGCGGTCGAGGGGGTAGCGCACCGCGCCCACCACGCCGAAGTCGCGCTGGTAGTAGACGAGGTTCGGGTCGACGGAGTCGATCTGCTGCTGCACGTAGTGGAAGGCGCCGAGCGCCCAGGGGACGCGGCGCGTCCGGTTCTCGTAGAGCGCCAGCGCCTGCGTGTAGTCGAAGGAGCCGTAGACCGCCAGGTCCACGAAGAGCGAGTGGTCGCGGAGCGTGTCGTCGAAGAGCACCGCGGCGCGCCCCGCGATGGCGTTGGCGGCGCCGCCGCCGTAGACGATGCCCGCCTCGGGCCGCCAGTTGCGCCCGATGTCGAACGCGTTGTACGCCGGCGGGCGCGGCGGGATGGCCGCCACCGGGATCTCGAGGACGTCGCCGGCGGCGGGAGGGACGTCCACGGCGGGCTCGTCGAGCCAGGTGGCCTTGGGTACGTCCACCAGGCGGAACAGCCCGCCGTGGAAGGTGCCCGCGTAGATGCCCCGCCCCTTGGGCGAGGCGAACGGCGAGTTGAGCCCCGTGGTGAAGTCGGTGAGCCGCCGCGTCTTGCCGTCCTTGAGGAGCCACAGGTCGGGCTTCCCGCGGACGTCGCTGGCGTAGAGCACCGACCCGTCCGCCTGCGGGCGCGGGTGACGGTCGTTGCTCGCGGTGGTGGTGAGGCGCGTCCGCTCCCCGGTGCCGGGATCGACTCGGAAGAGGTTGAGGAGGCCGTGGTCGGTGGCGTCCGACGCGCAGTAGATCCCGTCCACGCCCCAGGTCAGGTCCTTCTCCGCGTAGAAGTCGTTCGTCACCCGGCGCGCCTGGCCGCCGCGCACCGGGACCACGTAGATGTCCTGCTGACCGTCCGAGGCGACGCCGACGAAGGCGATGTGGCTCGCGTCCGTGGAGAACGCCGGGTACGCGATCTGGACGAAGTGCGAGCCGTCGGGCGCGACGACGTCGAGCTTGTGGCGCTTGCCCACCTCCAGCCGCGGCGGCTTCCCCTCCGGGGCGGTGTGCCGGTACTGCTGCACGAAGAGCGAGTCCCCCGGGCCGTCCTGCGCGGAGAAGGCGAGGACGCCGGCGGCGAGCGCACCGATCGCGTACTCGATGGGGTGGAGCGACTCCAGGCCGGGCTGGTCGTCGCCGGCGATCGTCACCGCGGAGCGCGGCGACCTGGGGTCCACCAGGTAGAGCCGCGCCCGGCCGTGCTCGCGGTCGATCCCGCGGACCAGCAGCAGGCTCCCGTCCGGCGAGGCCGTGAACGACTCGGGCTCGCCGGGCAGGTTCCGCAGCTCACGCACCTGCGCCAGGTCCTGCCTGGCGGCCAGGTAGGCCGGGTAATAGCGGTTCTTGAGCCACGCGTGCCAGCGCTGGTCCACCTGCTCGATGGGTTCGTTGAGGACGCGCCGCACCAGCCCGCCGAAGTTGCGGGTCGAGCCCCCGCCCCCGGCCGATCCGCCGCTCTCGCCCAGGAGGTAGGCGCTCTCCAGGAACCCCTGGATCTTCTCGGGCCCGTACACGTCCGCGATGAAGGCGAGGCGCGCCTGGCCGAGCTTGTAGGTGGGGATGTACCCGCGCAGCCGGTCCTCGCCGAAGGAGAGGATCTCGTAGTGCTTGGAGGGATCCGGGTTGAAGACGAGGTCGCGGAGGAACAGGTCCGTCTCCACGTCGATCCCGCCCTTCGAGTAGTACTCGGCGATGCCCTCGATGTACCAGAGCGGGAGGTAGTTGATGGGCGAGCTCATGTCGTCCGAGCCGGCCGCCTCGAGCAACTTCTGGATGGTGAACTGGTGCACCATCTCGTGCGTCGAGACCTCGATGAAGCGCGCGTGGTCGCCGAAGTACGGGACCGTCATCTTGAGGTCCTGCGGGGACGTGACCCCCAGGACGGACTCGCTCACCTCGAAGACGTTGGTGGTCTGGAACTCGCGCTGGGTGCCGTACAGGATGTAGGGGATGCGCTTGGTGGGGACGTAGTGGAAGAGCTCGACGAGGCGCGCGTAGGCGCTCTGGATGGCGGGGAGCGCGCGCTGGGCCTGGGCCCGCTCGCTCTCGTAGAAGAAGAGGCGGATGCCCCCGCCGCCTCCGGGCGCCGTCGCGTCGTACTCGTGCCAGCGGAACGGATACCAGGCGACGAGGTTCTGCCCGGGGCGCTCCGGGAGGATGAAGGTCTGCCGCAGCGGCCCGTCGTCGTCGGCCCGGCCCGGCTCGATCCCGGCATCGCGGTTGCGGTCCCGCCGCTGCTCGAGCCGGTCGATGAGGTGCATGGCCTCGCCGACGCTCGTCGCGGGGCGCAGCCCGTACCCCTGCGCGGCGGCCGCGACGGGGAGGGCGACGGCCCACAGCGCGAGGAGCGGCCGTGTCATGGGACGGGGAACGCAGGGCCCGGCAGGGGGGCGAGCAACGGAAGGATACCCCCGGGGTCGGAGCCCGTCATGGGCCAATCAACCACCGTCTAACACCCACGGTGAGGTAGAAGAGACCGGACCCGGGTGGGTCCTCTTCGAGCGCGAGCCCCAGCGCGATCTGGCCCGCGCGGGTGAGCCGGGCGCGCTCGCCGCCCTTCACGCGGCAGCGCAGCACGCCGTCGGCGCCGAGGGAGAGCGTCGCGGGGTCGAGCGGCTCGCGCGAGCCGTCGGGGAGGGACAGCTCCGGAGGCGCCCCTTCGCGGGCCTCGGGCCCGGGGACCGACACCCCCACGGCCCACGGCGTCTCGGCGACGCTCACGTAGGCGGATTCGCGGCCGATGCGGACCATCCAGCGGCCGGCGGGGCCGCGGGCGAGCGACGACCAGAGCACCTCCAGCGTCCGCCGGTGGGTGATGGGCTCGCCCCGGTGCAGGAAGCGGCCCTCCTCGTCGATGGAGAGACCGCTCGACGCGCGGAGCAGCTCGAGGGCCTGATCGTCGCGAGCGGAAGGCACCAGGGGATGGTATCGCGCGCGGCGGGCCGGCGCGCTCCCGGAGGAAGGCGGCGGCCATCCGGCTTGCCGCGGCGGCCGGGCGCCGTTAACCACGCAGGCGTGAGCCGCGTCGAGCCCGTCGTCCGCATCCGCTGCGGCGCCGAGGAGGAGGCGCAGGCCCGCGCCGCCCTCTCTCGCGCCGGCTTCACGCCGGATCGGTCGCTCACCTGGCTGGTGGTGCGGGACGCGGACCCGGACGCCGTGAACGAGGCGCTGGCCGTGGGGGCTGCGGCGCCGCGCACGGCGGTGCGGGACCGGATCGGGAAGCTCGTCGGGTGGCTGCTCGACCGGCAGGGGCGGGTGGACGGCCGGGGGGCGAACCTCGTCGCGCTGGTGTCGCGCGTGCTGGAGGACGGCGGCCTCGCCGTGCGCTACCGGCCACGGCCGGAAGCCGCGTTGCTCGACGGCGCGCGGGCGGTGTACGAGCACCTCATGGCCACCGGCGCCGGCATGGTCACCTGGGCGTGGTTCGTGGAGCTGTTCTGCGAGGAGCGCGGACCGGCCTGCGCCGAGCCGAGCTAGCGCATCGCGACCCGCAGCAGGTTGAGCGCCTCGAACGCCGCCTGGGACCGGACGCGCTCGCGGTCGCCGCGGTAGACCCGGTGCAGCGCCGTCGTTCCGCCGAGGCCGGCGAGGGCGAGGTGCACGGTGCCGACCGGCTTCTCGGGCGTGCCGCCCGTCGGGCCGGCGATGCCGGTGATGCCGACCCCCCACGTCGCGCCGGCGTCGCGCCGCGCGCCCTCCGCCATGGCGCGCGCCACCGCCTCCGAGACGGCGCCATGCGCGGCGAGCGTCGCCGCAGGCACCCCGAGCCAGCGCTCCTTCACGGCGTTCGCGTAGGCGACCACGCCGAGGTCGATGACGTTCGAGGCGCCGGGGACGCGCGTCAGCAGCGCCGCGAAGAGGCCGCCGGTGCAGCTCTCCGCGGCGGCCACCCGCTCGCCGCGCGCCTGGAGCCGCGCCACCACCAGCTCGGGCAGCTCGTCCTTCCCCTCGCCCCAGACCGCCTCGCCGAAGAGGTCGCGGACCCGGTCGAGGATCCGGTCGGCGCGGGCGGCGGCGTCAGGGCCGGGGACCATCCACTTCACGTGAACCTCGGGCCAGTGGGCCCGGAAGCCGAAGCGCACGTCGCGGTTGGCCGGGTCGTCCATCACCGGGCGCATGGCGTGGTCGGCGTGCGACTCGGCCTCCCCGAAGAGCTTCACCACCCGGGCCGCGGGCACGTCGCCGAGCCGCGCGGCGACGCGGGGCAGCACCCACTCCTCGCAGAGCCCCTTGAACTCGGCGGGCACGCCCGGCAGGCAGACCACCTCGCCGCGGCCGATCCGGGCGGCGAACCCAGGGGCCGTGCCGAAGCGGTTGGGGATCACCTCGGCGCCACGCGGGAAGCGGGCCTGCTTCTCGTTGTTGGGCGTCATGGCGCGGCCGAACCTCCTGAACCGCTCCTCGATGAAGCGGAGCGACGGCTCGTGCAGCTCCAGCGGGACGCCCATCACCGCCGCGACCGTCTCGCTGGTGAGGTCGTCCTCGGTCGGTCCCATGCCGCCGCTCGTCACCACCAGGTCGGCGCGGGAGGTGGTCTCGCGGAGCGCGGCGGCGAGGTCCTGGCGGTCGTCGCCCACCAGCGTCTTGCGGCGGACGAGGACGCCCAGGTCCCAGAGCCGGTCCATGAGCCAGGTGGAGTTGGTGTCCACCACCTGCCCGGTGAGCAGCTCGTCGCCGGTGGAGAGGATCTCGACCTGCAGCCCGGGCGCGGCGCTCACGGGGTCCCCTGCGCGCACCACCAGTGGAAGCCCCGACAGCCCAGCGCCAGGCGCGCGGCGAGGGCGACGAGCTGCAGCCCGGCGCCGGCGAACAGCCCCGCGGCGACGTCGTCCATCACCACGCCGAACCCGTTCTTCACGCGGTCGAAGGCGGAGGCGGGCCACGGCTTCAGCACGTCGAAGAGCCGGAAGAGGAGGAACCCCCAGGCCGCCGCCGGCCAGGAGAACGGCACGAAGGCCATGGTGACGAGGTAGCCGACCACCTCGTCCACGACGATGGGCGACGCGTCCGCGACGCCCCAGTAACGGCCGGCGCGCTGCGCGGCGGGGACGGCGACGGCGAACAGCGCCGCGATGGCGGCGAGCTGCGCCGGGAACGAGAGCCACGACAGCGCCCAGGCGAGCGGGACCGCGCCGGCCGTGCCGACCGTGCCGGGGGCGACCGGCGAGTACCCGCAGGGCCCCCACGCCGCGAACAGCACGGCCGGCCCCGGCGGTCCCGAGGGGCGCGCCTTCTTGAGGCGGAACCGGGCGAGGAACGGGCTCTCGGCAGAGGGGGCGGGCTCGGGCATGCGCGCTGCGAAGATAGCAGCGCGCCGGGGCGCGTGCCGCCGCGGAATGCGCATGGGTTGGCGTGGCACGCGCGCGGGTCGCGGATCGGACCCGGTCTCGCCTTCGCGCGCTGGTCCTCGCGCGCGCGTGGCCGGCTTCGTCTCGCCCTCGGCTGCGTCCCGGGGCGCGGGTGTAGCCGCCTAGATGTACTCGTCCGACTCCGGCTTCGTCTCGCCCTCGACGTCGTCGTCGTCCGGCTCCAGCGCCTCGTCGGCCTCGATCTCGGCGCGCACCCTGGGCGGCAGGCGGGCCATCATCTCGCGGGCGGAGCGGCTCTTGGAGACGACGGCCTCGGCGATGCCCATGGCGATGTAGGCGGCCATGTACACCACCAGCACGAACGAGGCCCGCGTCTCGAAGCCCAGCACGAAGCCGACCACCACCAGGAACGCGAAGACCACCAGGCTCCGCGGCGAGACGTGGATGTCCTTGAAGGTCCGGTAGCGGATGGTCGAGACCATGAGGAAGCTGAGCAGCACCACCACCAGCGCCACGGGTGCACGGGTCGCGGCGTCGGCCGTGGTCTGGAACGCCTTGTAGTGCGCGATGACCAGCGCGACGATGGCGCCGGCGGCGAGCGGGATGGGGAGCCCGACGAAGAAGCGCGACGACGACTTGTCGCCCCGCTGCGCGAGCACGTTGAAGCGCGCCAGCCGGAGCGCGCCGCAGGCGGCGAAGGAGAAGGAGACGAAGAGGCCCACGAACCCCAGCGGCGCGAGCGCCCACTTGTAGACGAGCAACGCCGGCGCGGCGCCGAAGGAGACGACGTCGGCGAGGCTGTCGAGCTGCACGCCGAAGTCGGACTGCGTCTTGGTCATGCGCGCGACGCGCCCGTCGAACGCGTCGAAGAACATGGCGAAGAAGATGGCGAGCGCGGCCTGGTAGAGCTGCGCGGGCGTCGCGTCGCCGGCGCAGAGCGTGAGCGCGTAGAACCCGAGGAAGATCGAGCTGACGGTGAAGAGGTTCGGCAAGACGAACATCGCCTTGCGCAGGTTGATCTGCATGGCTCGGCCGTGACCTCCGCGGGGCAGCGTACCCGCCTGCGACCGCGCCCCGCCGCCCGCGGCTCAGGGGCAGAGGCTCGCAGAAACGCCCGTTCTTGTCGAGATCCGATGGCCGCGTGTTAAGAGCAGTCGAGATGTCCGGCCCATGAGCACCCACAGATGTCCGCTTCTCGTGGCCCGCGGGTAGACCGACTCGATGAACCCGAGCGTGCGCCCTGCGGCCGGGCCGCCGCCCCGCCTCCTAGCGCGACGCACAAGGCTGGGGGATCCGCTCCCCGGGCCCCACCTCGATCCGCGCGCCGGCCGCGCAGTCCACCCAGGCCGCCGGGTCCGAGCGCCACCGGTTCATCCGCAGCCTCGCCCGGGCGCCGCTCCCGACCACCAGCGCCGGACCCCTCCCGACACACAGGTTCCCCTCCAGGTCCGCGGTGGCGCCGTTCACGAGGATGACGCACCCCGCCGCGCCGCCGATCGCGTCCACCCCGATGAGCCGCAGCGAGCCGCCGGAGACCTCGACCGCCGCACCGCCGCACCTTTGCAGCACGCTCGCCCGCAGCGACACCGAGGCCTTCTGCGCCTGGACGCAGTCGCCGAGGAACCCGCCCTCCTCGGTGGGACCGTCCACGAGGACGTCCGTCCCGTCGACCTCCGCCCCGGCGCTCGCCGCGATGCCGGCCGGCCCGGGAGCGCGAATCGTCACGGCCGAGAGCGTCGCCGTCCCTCCCGCGACCGACAGCCCCGCCTCCTGCGCCGGACCGACGATGGCGAAGCGCGAGAGGGCGAGGCGGGTCGCCACCGCCGCGACGCCTGCGGAGGTGCCGCGCGCGCTCCCCCCGTCGAGCGCGACGTCGCCGCGCCGGGCGAGGAGGCCGTAGCCGCCCGCGAGCTCCACCTGCGCGCCGGTGAGCGTCCCCTCGTCCACGAACGCGCCGGCGGCGCCGCCCTGGAGCACGACGTCCTCGAGCCGCGCCGATCCCCCCAGCACCTTGAGCGCCGACCGCGCCGGCCCGGCGCGCAGCACCAGGCCGGCGAGGCGCGCCTCCCCCGCGACGACGGCGCAGTCCTCTCCCTCCGGAGCCACCACCTCGGTGCGCCCCGCGCCCGCGCCCTCGACCGCGATGCCGGAGAGCCGGCCGAGCGCGCCGCGGTAGGTGCCGGGCGCGAGCCGCACCACGTCTCCGGGCCGCGCCGCCGCGACCGCGGCAGCGATCGAGCCGCCGGCCGCCACGTCGAGGGTGGCACGGAGCACGAGGGCGAGCGCCGCCTCCATGATCGCCGTCACGTTCCACTCTCCGCACGGGTACCCTGCGTTGACCTCGCGCGCGCAGCCTTGGTACACGATCCGGAGATACGCCGCACCTGCGCGGCGATGGTCCTCGGGGAGGGTCGGGGATCGAGGCGCCCCGCCATGCGCGGGGCGCCTGCTTCTCCAGGCATCAATTCCCCGCGTCGCCCCCGGCGCGCATCCCGAGCCAGGTGAGCGGATCGCGCGCCTCACCACTGCGCCAGACCTCGAAGTGGAGGTGCGGGCCGGTCACCCGCCCCGTGGCGCCCACCAGCCCGAGGGCCTGCCCCGGATCGACTGCGTCGCCGGGCGCGCAGAGGACGCGCGAGAGGTGCGCGTAGCGCGTGACGACGTCCCCGGCGTGCCGCACCTCCACCATGAGGCCGTACCCCGCGACGAAGCCCGCGTTCGTCACCCACCCCTTGGCTGCGGCCGAGACGACGCGTCCCGACTGCGCGGCGAGGTCGATGCCGTAGTGCATGCGCCGGCGCCCGTCGATGGGGTCGAGGCGCACGCCGAACAGGGACGAGAGCCCGGCGCCGTCGAGCGGCCAGCCGAGGCGCGCCGGCGGAGGGCGCTCGAACATCGCGAGGCCGAGCGCGCGCGACGCCTCCACGCGCACCGCGAACCGCGCGTCGCGATCGGCGACGGCGCGGGCGAGGTCCCGCGGCGCCGGCCCGAACCGGCGGAGGTCGTAGTCCCACTCCGCCTCCACGGTGATCCGGGCGCGCACCAGCTCGAGGAGCGGGGTCTCCGGGAGCGCCCGCGCCAGGTAGCGGTCCAGCTCGAGGCAGAGGCCGCGCCAGGCCGCGGACGCCTCGGCGGCGAACGCGCCGGCGGGCAGGCGCGCGCGGCGGGCGCGAGCCTCGGCGGCGAAGCGGAGGAGGACGGTGTCGATGGGCGGCCCCTGGGCAGGGGCCGTCGCGATCGACTCCGTGACGGGAGCGGGAGGCGCCGGCGGTGGCGAGGGCCGTCCCACCGGAGCGCCCGGCTCGGTGGCCTCGAGGAGGCCGGCCTCGCCGAAGGACATCTTCGGTTCGGGCGCGTGCGCGCAGGCCGCGGCGCCACAGGCGAGGAGCGCGGCGGCTGCGGCGCGGGCGCGGCTCGGCGGGCGGGCGTGCGGGACCACCGCGCGCGAATGTTAGCACGCGCCGTGCGGGCGGCCGCCTGCACGGCGTCCCTCGATCGTGGGCGGGGGCGATGTGCGCGGGCGGCGCCACTTCACGACAGGGCGCGACGTGCCCGGCGCAGGGCCTCGTCGATGGCGGCGCGCGGGACGTCGAGGTGCGTGACGAACCGGAGCAGGTCCGGCCGCGAGCCCTCCGGGTTCGCGAGCACGCCCTCCCGGGCGAGCCTCGCCGACAGCTCCGCAGCGCTCCGCCCGGAGAAGGCGACGAAGACGAGGTTCGTCTCCACCGGGAAGGCGAGCGCCGTGCCGGGCAGCTGGAGCAGGCCGTCGGCGAGCCGGCGGGCGTTCTCGTGGTCGTCGGGGAGGCGCGCCAGGTGGTGGTCGAGCGCGTGCAGCCCGGCCGCGGCGAGCACACCGGCCTGGCGCATGCCGCCTCCGAGCCGCTTGCGCAGCCGGCGCGCATCGGCGACGAGGTCCTTCGGCCCGCACACCAGCGAGCCGGCCGGCGCGCCCAGCCCCTTCGAGAGGCACACCGACACCAGCGTCGCTCCCGCCGCGTAGTCGGCCGGCGCCACCCCGGTCGCGGCGGACGCGTTCCAGAGCCGCGCGCCGTCCAGGTAGAGGTGCAGGCCGCGGCGCCGCGCCAGCTCGGCGAGGGCGCGCACGCGCTCCAGCGGGTAGACGGCGCCGCCGCCGCGGTTGTGCGTGTTCTCTATCTCGACGACGCGGGTGCGCGGGTAGACGTCGTGGACCGGCCGGATGGCCGCCTCCACCTCGGCCGGATCGAGGAGGCCGCGGGGCGCCGCGAGCGCCCTCGCCTGCACGCCCCAGAGCGCGGCGAGCGCGCCGCTCTCGAAGGAGATGCAGTGGGCGCCGGCGTCGCAGACGATCTCGTCGCCCGGGCGCGCCAGCACGCCGAGCGAGACCTGGTTCGCCATGGTGCCGCTCGGGACGAAGAGCGCGGCCTCCTTGCCGAGCATCCCGGCGACGCGTTCCTGCAGCCGGTTCACGGTCGGGTCCTCGCCGTACACGTCGTCGCCCACCTCGGCGCGGGCCATCGCCTCGCGCATGCCGGGCGTGGGCCTGGTGACGGTGTCGCTGCGGAGGTCGATGAGGTCCATGAGGGAGGAATGCTAGCATCGCGTCCGATGCCGCGCAGGACCGGCCGCCGCGCCCCGCCGCGGGACTCCGAGCGCGCCCGCGCCGCCGCGATCGTGGACCGCCTCGAGCGGGCCATGCCGGACGTGCGGATCGCGCTGGAGTTCCAGGACGACGTCCAGCTCCTCGTCTCCGTGATCCTCTCGGCGCAGTCCACCGACGTGGGGGTGAACAAGGCGACCCCTGCGCTCTTCGCCCGCTACCCCGACGCGGCTGCCTACGCAGCCGCCTCGCCGGAGGACCTCTGGCCGTACATCCGGACCCTCGGTCTCTACCGGAACAAGTCGAAGGCGATCGTGGCGGCGGCGCGGGCCATCGCGGCCGAGCACGGCGGGCGCGTCCCGCGGACGCGCGAGGGGCTCGAGGCGCTGCCCGGCGTCGGGCCGAAGACCGCGGGCGTGGTGCTGGTGCACCTCGGCGCCGCGCACGCGTTTCCCGTGGACACGCACGTCGGCCGCGTCGCGAGACGGCTCGGACTCACCCGCGAGCAGGATCCGTCGAAGGTGGAGCGGGATCTCGAGGCGCTCCTGCCCGAGGAGCGCTGGGGGACGGGGCACCAGCTCTTCGTGTGGCACGGCCGGCGGACCTGCGCTGCGCGCGCGCCGGCGTGCTCGCGGTGCGCGGTGGACGCGCTCTGCCCCAAGCGCGGCGTGCCGCGGGCGATGCGGCGGTGACGCACCGGTAGTGTGGACGGATCCCGCGGGACGTGCTGTCATCGCGTCCATGGAGGCGCCATGTTCCGCATGCAGGTCGCCGTGGTGGTCACCGCGCTCGCCGCGTGCGCAACCGCCCCGAAGGTTCCGGCCGTCGGCGTCGCAGGCGAGCCGGCGCGCGCGCGGGACTGGATCGAGCTGCTCGTCCCGGGCGTGGTGCGCCCGGCGCTCGCGCTCGATGCGAGCGGGCTCGCGGAGCACCCGCTCACGTCGAACGCCGACGTGGCGATCATCGATCCCCTGGTGCAGGAGAGGAAGCCCGAAGTGAACCGCTGCCTCCCGGTCCGCGTGATCAAGGCCGGCGCGAAGAGCATCCGCGATGGCAAGGAGGGGTGGGCGTCGTTCCTCGTCGATGCGGCGGGCGAGCCGGCGGACATCCGCGTCGAGACCGCGAAGGAAGACGCGGAGTGCGTACGATCGGCGATCGCGGGCTGGCGGTTCCCTTCACCCAAGGAGCCGGACCGGCGCGTCTGGATCCCGATGGAGGGGACGGGGCGAGAGCTCGCGGTCGAGCGGCCGGCCGAGGAATTCGCGGTCACCGGCTATGTCCGGCCCAGGGAGGCGGTGCGGGGATGCGTCGCGTCGTCCGTCCGGATCCCGCCGTACCTTGCGGGCCTCACGATGCGCGCCACGGTCAAGTTTGCCGTCCTGCGGGACGGCAGCGTGTCGCGCTTCCGGGTGCTCGAGGCGCCGATCGCGCAGCTCGACGCGGGACTCGCCGTGAAGCGGGCCGTGGAGCGGTGCGAGTGGGTGCCCGGCAAGGATCCCAGCGGAGCGCCCGCGGCCATATGGGTCGTGCTCCCGCTGCGGTTCCAAGGCGGGCCCATCGCCCCGCAGCCCTGACTCACTCCAGCGCGAGCCGCTCGCCGGAGAGCCAGGCGTCCACCGCGCCGGCGTCGCCGAGGAAGAGCCCGGTCATGCCGGACACGTCGCGGCAGCGGGCGTCGAGGCCCCGCCGCGCGAGCGCGGCCGCGAGGGCCGAGAGCGCCCCGCCGTAAAGGGCCTTCTGGAGCAGGTCCATGCGGACCGTCCCCGTCCCGTCGCCGTCGTCGTCGCCCTGGGCGAGCGCCCGGCGACAGTCCTCGGGATCGAGCGAGCTGACGCTCCGGCACGCGAGCGGACGGACCGGGTGGATCGCGCAGCGGCCCGCCTCGTCGAGGAGCGGGCATTCGTGACCGTGCGCGACGCGCTCGCGATCCTCGAGCCAGCGGATGCGGTCGTGGAACGCGGTCAGACTGGCCGCCGTCCTCGCGGCCTCCGGCGGATCGAGCTGCGCACGGAGGAACGTGGCGGCGGCGGCGCCCTCGGCGGCGAGCGTCGCCACGTTGACGGTGCAGCAGCCGCGGCAGCCCGGCCCGCAGGCGGGCGGCGGCGTGGCGGCAGCGCGCCCTGCGCGCAGCTCGCGCGCCACGAGCGCCTCGACGTCTCCGAGGAGCGCGACGAGGTCGCCCGCGCCGCGCGCCCTCGCCAGCGCCGCGTCGGCGAGCGAGGCGACCTCCGTCCGGCAGCGCTCGATGGCTGCGAACATGGACGACCCCTGACCTTCGTACCGCACACAGTGCCGTGCGGGGCCGTGGCCTGCAGTCACGCCCGTTGGAGGTGGCCGTTCACGGGCGGAACATCCGGGAATCGCGGGGCTTCGTCCCCGATGACTCTGGGTCGGGGCG